>NZ_BCBO01000141.1:0-26876 GCF_001320835.1 Pseudomonas sp. NBRC 111138
CCGTTCCCACTGAGTAAAAAAACATGACAACAAAAACCAGCCACTACACCGGAGAAGAACGCAGCAAACGGATCTTTGCGATTGTCGGTGCGTCCTCCGGCAACCTGGTCGAATGGTTCGACTTCTACGTCTATGCCTTCTGCGCGATTTATTTTGCCCCGGCGTTTTTCCCCTCGGACGACCCCACGGTGCAGTTGCTCAACACCGCCGGTGTGTTTGCCGCCGGGTTCCTGATGCGACCGATCGGTGGTTGGTTGTTTGGCCGGGTGGCCGACAAGCACGGGCGCAAGAACTCGATGATGATCTCGGTGCTGATGATGTGCGGCGGCTCCCTGGTCATCGCCTTCCTGCCCACTTATAACGACATCGGTGCCTGGGCCCCGGCGCTGCTGTTGGTGGCACGACTGTTCCAGGGCTTGTCGGTGGGCGGCGAATACGGCACCACGGCCACCTACATGAGTGAAGTCGCGCTCAAGGGCCAGCGTGGCTTCTTTGCTTCGTTCCAGTACGTGACCCTGATCGGCGGCCAGTTGCTGGCGGTGCTGGTGGTGGTGATCCTGCAACAGATCCTCACTGAAGAAGAACTGCGTGCCTGGGGCTGGCGCATCCCGTTTGTGATCGGCGCCATAGCCGCCGTGATCTCCCTGCTGCTGCGTCGCACCCTGAAAGAAACCACCAGCAAGGAAATGCGCGAAGACAAGGACGCCGGCAGTATCGTCGCGCTGTTTCGCGACCACGGCAAAGCTTTCATTACGGTGCTGGGCTACACCGCCGGCGGCTCGCTGATTTTCTATACCTTCACCACCTACATGCAGAAGTACCTGGTGAACACCGTCGGCATGCACGCCAAGACCTCGAGCTACATCATGACCGGCGCGCTGTTCCTGTACATGTGCATGCAGCCGTTGTTCGGCATGTTGGCCGACAAGATCGGCCGGCGTAATTCGATGCTCTGGTTTGCCGGCCTTGGCACGCTGTTCACTGTGCCGATCCTGTTGACCTTGAAAACCGTGACCAGCCCGTTTTTGGCATTTGTGCTGATCACCCTGGCCTTGGCGATTGTCAGCTTCTACACCTCCATCAGCGGCTTGGTCAAAGCGGAGATGTTTCCGCCGCAGGTGCGTGCCTTGGGCGTAGGCCTGGCCTATGCGGTGGCTAACGCGGTGTTTGGCGGTTCGGCAGAAGTGGTTGCGCTGAGCCTCAAATCCATCGGCATGGAAAACACCTTTTATTGGTACGTCACCGCGATGATGGCGGTGGCCTTCCTGTTCAGCTTGCGCCTGCCGAAACAGGCGGCGTACCTGCATCACGATCTGTAAGGGATGAGTTATGACGTTGCGCACGAGCAATCAACTGTTCGACGCTTATTTCACTGCTGACAGCATGGCCGAGGTGTTCTGTGACCAGGGGCGCTTGCAGGGCATGCTGGATTTCGAAGCCGCACTGGCCCGGGCGCAGGCCCGGGTAGGGTTGATTCCCCAGGCCGTCGTCGCACCGATTGCCCAGGCGTGCCTGGCGTCGCTGTATGACGTGGACGCCCTTGGCAGCGCAATTGCCACGGCGGGCAACTCAGCGATTCCTTTGGTGAAGGCGTTGGGCAAGTTGATCGCCAGTGAGGACGCTGACGCCGAGCGTTATGTGCACCTGGGCGCAACCAGTCAGGATGTGATGGACACCGGCTTGGTGCTGCAACTGCGCCGCGGGGTGGAATTGATCGAGGCCGATCTGGCTCGCCTGGGGGAGGTGTTGGCCGCCCAGGCCCAGCGTTACGCCACCGTACCGTTGGCCGGGCGCACCTGGTTGCAGCACGCGACGCCGGTCACCCTGGGGATGAAAATCGCCGGTTGGCTGGGCGCGGTGACGCGCAGTCGCCAGCGCCTGGCCGAGTTGAAGCCCCGCCTGCTGGTGCTGCAATTTGGCGGCGCCTCGGGCACCTTGGCCGCGCTCGGCGAACACGCCATGCCCGTGGCCGAAGCCTTGGCCGCCGAGTTGCAACTGGGTTTGCCGGAACAACCCTGGCACACCCAGCGTGACCGCCTGGTGGAGTTTGCCAGTCTGCTCGGTCTGATCGCCGGTAGCCTGGGCAAGTTGGGCCGCGATATCAGCCTGTTGATGCAGACCGAAGCGGCGGAGGTGTTCGAGCCTTCGGCGCCGGGCAAGGGCGGTTCGTCCACCATGCCGCACAAGCGTAACCCGGTGGGCGCCGCGGTGCTGATCAGCGCAGCCACCCGCGTACCCGGCCTGGTGGCGACAATGTTCAGCGCCATGCCCCAGGAGCACGAACGCAGCCTGGGCTTGTGGCACGCCGAATGGGAAACCTTGCCAGAGATTTGCCGCTTGGTATCCGGTGCCTTGCATCAGGCAATTCTGGTCAGTGAAGGGCTGGAGGTGAATGCCGAACGCATGGCACAGAACCTCGGCCTGACCCAAGGCCTGGTACTGGCCGAAGCGGTGAGTATCGTGCTCGCCCAACGCTTGGGCCGTGACACCGCACACCATCTGCTGGAGCAGTGCTGCAAACGTGCGGTCGCCGAGCAGCGCCATTTGCGCGCGGTACTGGCGGATGAGCCGCACGTCACCGCCGAGTTGTCGGCGGCTGAACTGGATCGCCTGCTCGACCCTGCCCACTACCTGGGCCAGGCGTCTACCTGGGTCACGCGTGCGGTGACCGAACATTTTGCTTTGACTGCCTGAGGAGAACGCTGTGGCTTTTGTACAACTCGCAAAGGGCGAACTGCATTACCAACTCGAGGGGCCCGCCGACGCACCGGTATTGGTGCTGTCCAATTCCCTGGGTACCGACCTGCATATGTGGGACATCCAGATACCGGCCTTCACCGAGCATTTTCGTGTGCTGCGATTCGACACCCGTGGCCACGGCCAATCCCTGGTGACCGAGGGGCCTTACAGCATCGAGCAACTGGGCCGAGACGTGATCGCGCTGCTGGATGCGCTGGATATCCAGAAGGCGCATTTTTGCGGACTGTCCATGGGTGGCTTGATCGGCCAGTGGCTGGGTATTCATGCCGGCGAGCGCCTGCAACGCCTGGTGGTGTGTAATACCGCGGCCAAGATCGGCACGCCCGAGGTGTGGAACCCGCGTATCGAAATGGTCCTGCGTGATGGCGCAGCCGCGATGGTGGCGCTGCGCGATGCGTCGATTGCGCGCTGGTTCACCGCGGATTTCGCCGCTGCCAACCCGCATCAGGCCAAGCAGATCACCGACATGCTCGCGGCCACGTCACCCGAGGGGTATGCCGCCAACTGCGGCGCCGTGCGCGATGCGGATTTTCGTGAGCAATTGTCCTCGATCAAGGTGCCGACCCTGGTGATTGCCGGCACCGAAGACGCGGTGACGCCGCCAGCCGGCGGCCACTTTATCCAGAGCCATGTGCAGGGTGCCGAGTATGCCGAGTTCTATGCGGCGCACCTGTCCAACGTTCAGGCCGGTGCTGCGTTCAGCGACCGGGTGATCGAATTTCTGCTGGCCCGCTGAGGAGCTATTTGTGGACGAGAAACAACGTTATGCCGAAGGCCTGCAGGTGCGCCGCGAAGTACTGGGCGATGCCCATGTCGACCGCAGCCTCAATGCCCTGACCGAGTTCAACAGCGAGTTCCAGGAAATGATCACCCGCCATGCCTGGGGTGACATCTGGACCCGCCCCGGCCTGCCTCGGCATACCCGCAGCCTGATCACCATCGCGATGCTGATCGGCATGAACCGCAGTGAAGAACTGAAACTGCACCTGCGTGCCGCCGCCAGCAACGGCGTGACCCGCGCCGAGATCAAGGAGGTGTTGATGCAGAGTGCGATCTACTGCGGGATCCCGGCGGCGAATGCGACGTTTCACTTGGCTGAGTCAGTGTGGGATGAGTTGGGAGTTGAGTCGCGGGGCGCGGTCTAGATGTATTCCGTACGTAGTGGGCGGCGCATTTCTTCCTTCAGTGCATTTTCAGTAAATGCAGGGGGGTTGCTTGTCGTGGGCTCGGTTGCACGATGATCGTCAAAATCGAACGATAATGCATCTGTAGGCAAGCCTACTGCTTGACGTTCGTCGTTGGGCTCGCCCTCAGGATTCTCGTCTATGACTGTTTGACCTTCGAGGAAGGTACCCGTGGCCCCATTGTAGGCGTGGGCCATTTCATGGAATAGGACGTTGACCGGAGCAGTTTCGTCATTAGGCACGAAGGAGGGGTTGTATTGTAATTGTGCGCCCGTCGCGAAGGCGCCACGTTGATTGTGGGCAATGTAGCCCTGGGCTGCTGGTTCAAGGGTCTCCAGGGATTTACCTGTAGCCAGGTGGTTGCGCACCGCTGCGTTATTAAAAATGTAAAAGCCGTTATCATCAGCCGTTTCAGTGATGCGCACCGGAGAGTCATTGCGCTGGGCCGAGTTATCGGCAGTGCTTAACATTTTTTTGCCTGGCAGGGACATTCTCAGCAGTTCCATGTCGTCCTCTACGTATTGTATGAACTCGGGAGAGCCTTCAACGACATAGCCACTTTTTCCTGCTTCGCGGTATTGCGTGTGAATGAGCGTGGAACCTGGCGTGCGGTGAATCTCGTCCGAAGGCTTGGCATAAATGACGGTGTCATCGCTATTGGACCTGACAATATTTTTGTCGCGCCCGGTATAAATCGTGGCAGGGCCCTGCGTGACTATCAGGTTTTCACCTTTGCCTCCATGCATGACTATCGGGTTTGGGGAGTCATTGCTGGTGCTAATCATAAAGTCGTGACCGTCACCACCGTCCATGTAGATATGGCGATCAGCAGAACCCTCTCCTGACTGCATGCGGTCATTACCGTTGTTTCCCTTGAGAATGCCACTGCCGGAGCCTGCGATGAGTAAATCGTCGCCATCATCACCAAATGCGATGCCGACGCCGCTGCCCAGTTTTAGCCAGTCGTTCCCTGCGCCTCCGTATAGACGCGTATTACCCGAGCCAGCACGGGCATAATCATTGCCCTCGCCCAGTTCAATGTGAATGTCGTTATTAACGTCTGGGTGGATCACAACGCAGTCATCGCCGCCTTTGGTTTTTATGCGCAGGGGCTGGATTTCAGTTCCGTCAGAGGAGCGAGCAAGACTCAGTTGATACGGTATGTTATTGATGGTGGCGACCAGACTGTCGTCCGGGCCTTTTTTGATAATGACCTTATCGGCACGGTCAGTTGTCTCGATTACACATTCATTACCAGCAGCCCCTATCGGCTCGCCGTTTTTGCTTAAGTAGGTTATCTCCTGATAGATCTTTACGTTCGCGTCATGACGCAACACATCAGTGTTGATGTATTTTTTTTGGGTTGTGTCTAGTGGGTCCTGATCAGGTGTGAGCCTGGAATGGCTGGAAAAGTACAGGAAATCCACTGTCCTGTCCGGTCCTACATACCCGGCAGATTTAGCGTTGATCTGGATGGGTGGTCGCGGTGAGGTTGTGCTGGAAGGTGCCTCCACGGGCGCCATGGGTTGTGGATTGACGGCGTATGCGCCAGAAAGCGAAGACGTATTCATGTGGGTCATCTCATTGTGTGTTGACCCTGAGTGGTGGTGCTGGAATTGAGGTTCCCGACAGCAGGTGGGCGGGGACGGCAGCAGATGTTATCCGTTGTTGCGACGAGGTTAATGAGAGTCTGCGTCCCACACCAGATTCCAAATCCCAGGCAAATGCACTGGGTCGTCCACATTTTTCACGGTTCGCGCAATCGCCGCGCGCTCAACCTGGGCCGTGTCGGTGTAGAACGGCTCGGCAGCGGTCTTCAAACCGTTGACCCGCGCGCTGTCCATCAGGATCTGCAAATACTCCTGCATATGCCTGGCGGTGTAGCGGTTGATGTCATGGAAGGTCACCACTACCGGAATCACGCCCTCCACTGTCGGTAGTTCACCCAAGGCGATGCGTTCGCGTACCACCGACAGTTGCCGATACAGGTTGGCCCGCCGACGCGGGCTGGCGTTGAAGCCCCAGATCTTGCCGTCATTGGCACTCAAGTCCGTCAGCAGTACGTGCATGCCGTGGCGTTGGTAGGCGGCGAAGGTGCGCTTGTCGTAGTTCCAGAAGGGTGGGCGTACCAGCACGGGGCGCGCCCCCGTGATGGCGGCAATGTCTGCGGCCCCTTCGGTAAGGGTGTGTTCCAGGGTGGCGTCGTTCAGCCAGCGATGATTGGTGTGAAACGCCGTGGCGGTGTGAAAGGCCAGGACATGGCCAGCGGCGAATTCACGTTCCATGGTCTTGCGCCCCCGGGCACTGCCGCCGGAGCGAGCGGCTTCGGTCTGCAGGAAGAACACCGCCTTGATTCCCGGCAGCACCGGGTTGTTGTTCAGGTCGGCCACTACCGAGCGGCTCGGGTTGTTGTAGCCCGACGCACTTGGGCCATCGTCGAAGGTCAGCAAAAAGCGGATAGGCGCTTGGGTTTGCAGGCGCTGTTCGGTTTGAGGCGTCAGGGCGATGGGGGCGCTGATGCAGCCCCCCAGGCTCAAGGCCAGGGCAAACAGTGCGATTGCTGTAGCGAAGGATTTCATGCCGTGCGGCGCCCGAGTAAAGGCCGCTGCTGGGGGGATCAGCAGCGGCAGGCGCGCACCATACAGTAAGTGCTATGCCGGTTTACAGCAGACTGATCGGATAGCTGACGATCAACCGGTTCTCATCGAACTCGTTGTTGCTGTAGTCCCTGCGCATGCTCGAATTGCGCCAGCGCACGTTGAGGTTTTTCAGCGTGCCGCTTTGCACCGTATAGCCTACTTCGGTCTCGCGGCCCCACTCCTTGCCGTCGGTGATGGTGCCGGTGTGTACGTTGCTGCCGCTGATATAGCGGTTCATCAGGGTCAGGCCCGGTACGCCGAGGGCGGCGAAGTTGTAGTCGTGACGAACCTGCCAGGATTTCTCCTGCGCGTTGTCGTAGCTGGAGTTGTAGCTGTCGTTGGCCAGGGTACCGCCGCTGGTGCCGTTGACGCGCATCCAGGCACTGTCGCCGGTGAGTTTTTGCAAACCGACGTAGAAGGTGTTGCCGCCGTACCTGGCCGAGAACAAACCGGACCAGGTTTTGTTGTCCAGGTCGCCGGCGCGGGCGCTGCCGTCGTCCTTGCCGTAGAAGAAGCCCAGGTTGGCGCCCAGGGTCCAGGCGCCCACAGGCTGGCTGTGGATCAGATTGACGAACTGCTGGCTGTAGATGTCCTTGAGCTGGGCATTCCACACGCCGACTTGGGTGCGTTTGTCGTTGAACGCGTATTCGGCGCCCTGGAAATTGAAACGGTCGGAGGTGAAGGCGGTTTTGCCGAACATCGACATGTCGCTCATGCTGCCGTCGTCCCGCGGGCTGTTGGCGCGGAATTGGCCGCCATAGAGGGTCAGGCCGTCGATTTCCTTCGAGGTGATCTGCCCACCACGCAGGGTCTGTGGCAGGGAGCGGCCATCGTCGGAACGCAGGATCGGCAGCACCGGCATCCATTCGCCCACCTTCAACTCGGTCTTGGAAAAGCGCGCCTTGAATGCCACGCCGAGCCGGCCGAATTCATCGGCTGGCCGACCGTCATGGTCCAGCGGCAGCAACTGCGTGCCGCCCGTGCCACGCCCGCCATCAAGCTTGAGCGAGTACAAGCCCAGCACATCCACACCAAAACCGACTGTGCCTTGGGTGAACCCGGACTTGGCGTCGAGAATGAAACTTTGCGTCCACTCCTGCGCGCCACCCTGAGCCTTCGTAGGATTGGTGTAGTTGCGGTTGAAGAAGAAATTACGCAGGTTGAGGTTGGCGCTGGCGTCTTCGAGAAAGCCGTGATCCTGGGCGAGAACGGGCAGGGCAGAACTGGCGACAGCAGCCGCCAGCAACAGCTGGCGCGGTTGGAAAGTGCTCATGGTGTGGACCTGTTGTTATTGGGTTTATGCAGGTGGCGGCCATGGTGCGCGGCGGTGCGGGGGCGATGAAAGTAGGGGAAGGCGGGTTGTGGGCGATGATCGAACGTAAGTTGTACGGGCAACAATGCAGGCATAAAAAAACCGCTTCCGGTGAGGGAAGCGGTTTTTCACACCCGCGCTATCAGAACAACTTCAACGGCGGTGCTTGTTCTTTCAACGGCTCGTTCTTCGCAGTCTGCTCGTTCCAGCCACCGCCGAGGGCCTTGTACAGGTTGACCTCGCTGGTGAGCTGCGCCAGGCGATCGGTGATCAGCGATTGCTGGGCACTGAACAGTTGGCGCTGGGCGTCGAGGAAGGTCAGGTTGCTGTCGACACCAATGCGGTAGCGACGCTCGGCCAGGCGGTAGTAATCCTGGTTAGCCTCGACGAAGCCGCGTTGGGCATCCAGTTGCTGCTTGTAGGTCGCACGCGCGGCCAGGCCGTCGGAGACTTCCTGGAAGCCGGTCTGGATGGCCTTCTCGTAGTTGGCCACGTTGATCTCTTTCTGGATCTTCGAGTAGTCCAGGCTTGCGCGCAGGCTACCGGCGTTGAAGATCGGGATGTTGATCTGCGGGGCAAACGCCCAGGTCCCCGAACCGCCTTTGAACAGGCCACCCAGGGTAGGGCTGGCAGTACCGGCGCTGGCGGTCAGGCTGATGCTCGGGAAGAACGCCGCACGGGCCGCGCCGATGTTGGCGTTGGCGGCCTTGAGGTTGTACTCGGCTTGCACGATGTCTGGGCGACGTTGCAGCAGGTCCGAGGGCAACCCGGCAGGCACTTCGCTGAGCAGGTCATCGGACAGCGGCTTGCTGGCGATATTCGCCGGCAGGCCGGTGCCCAGCAGCAGGGTCAGGCTGTTTTCGTCCTGGGCCACCTGGCGGGTGTAACGCGCCAGTTGCACACGGGCGTTTTCCACCGAGGTGCGTGCCTGGCTGAGGTCGAGGGCCGAGGCCACGCCGACTTCATTGCTGCGCGAGGTGAGCTTGTAGCTTTGCTCGAACGCGGCCAGGGTGTCCTGGGTCAGCTTGAGCAGCTCCTTGTCGGCCTGCCAGGTCAGGTAGGCATTGGCCACGCTGGCCACCAGGCTGATTTGGGTGCTGCGGCGCGCTTCTTCAGTGGCGAAGTACTTTTGCAGCGCTTCTTCACTGAGGCTGCGCACGCGGCCGAACAGGTCCAGCTCATACGAACTGATGCCAAGGCCCGCCGAGTACTGGCTGGCGATGGTCGATTCGCCGGTCTGCGACAGCTTGGCCGGGGTGCGCGAACGGCTGCCGTTACCGGTGGCCGATACCGCCGGGAACAGGTCGGCACGCTGGATCTGGTATTGCGCTGCATAGGCGTCGATGTTCAGCGCCGCGACACGTAGGTCACGGTTGTTCACCAACGCGGTCTGGATCAATTGCTGCAGGGCAGGGTCATGGAAAAACTGCTTCCAGCCTTGCTCGGCAGCGGCCTGGCTCGGCGCCTGGGCCGACGAATACGCCGGCCCCTGCGGGAACTGCGCGGCCACCGGCGCTTCGGGACGCTGATAGTCAGGTATCAGCGAGCAGCCACTGAGCACGAATGCGGTGACGGCTAGGGAAAGTAGCGACTTGCTCATTGGCCAGCCTCTTTAGGAGTTTCAGTAGTGTCTTTCTTTTTGCGTTCGCCAGCGGCGGACACGGTTGCGTAGAACAGTGGCACCCAGAAGATCGCCAGCACAGTGGCCGTGATCATACCGCCGATAACGCCGGTACCGATTGCGTGCTGGCTGCCTGAACCGGCGCCGGTGGAGATTGCCAGCGGCAATACGCCGAGCATGAACGCCAACGAGGTCATGATGATCGGGCGCAGACGCATGCGGGATGCTTCGATAGCCGCCTCGACGATGCCTTTGCCTTGCTCATGCAGTTCCTTGGCGAATTCCACGATGAGGATGGCGTTTTTCGCCGCCAGGCCCACCGTCACCAACAGGCCCACCTGGAAGAACACGTCGTTGGACAAGCCGCGCATGCTGGTGGCGATCAGTGCACCAATCACACCCAGAGGTACAACCAGAATCACCGCGATCGGGATCGACCAGCTTTCGTACAGTGCCGCCAGGCACAAGAACACGACCAGCAGCGACAGTGCGTACAGTGCTGGCGCCTGGGAACCGGAAAGGCGTTCTTCGTACGACAGGCCTGTCCAGGCGTAACCGACACCGGCCGGCAGTTCTTTGGCGATGCGTTCGACTTCGGCCATCGCATCACCGGTACTGTAGCCCGGTGCCGGGGTACCGAGGATTTCCATCGCCGCTACACCGTTGTATCGCGAAAGCTTGGGCGAACCGTAGATCCACTTGCCCGACGAGATGGCCGACAGCGGCACCATTTTCCCGTCGTTGCTGCGCACGTACCATTTGTCCAGGTCTTCGGGCGACATCCGGCTGGCGGCGTCGCCTTGTACATACACCTTCTTCACGCGACCACGGTCGATGAAGTCGTTGATGTAGCTACCACCCAAGGCAATGGCCAGGGTCTGCTGGATATCCGCCAGGCTGATGCCTTGGGCACTGGCTTTCTCGTCGTCAACGGTCAGCTCGTACTGCGGCTCGTCGTTCACGCCGTTAGGACGCACGCCGGCCAGCACCTTGCTTTGTGCCGCCGCACCCAGGAACTGGTTACGTGCAGCCATCAGCTTGTCGTGGCCGACGCCACCCTGGTCTTGCAGGAACACGTCGAAACCCGTGGCGTTACCCAACTCCAGCACCGAAGGCGGCACGATGGCGAAAACCATGGCGTCCTTGAAGGCCCCGAAGAAGTAACCCTGGGCACGCTTGGCCACTTCGAACACCGACTGGCTCGAATCACGCTCATCCCACGGTTTGAGCATCACGAACGCAAGCCCGGAGCTCTGGCCACGACCGGCGAAGTTGAAGCCGTTCACGGTAAACACCGACTTCACCGCCTTACCTTCGCCTGGCTCGCCTTCCTTGTCGTTCAGCAGGAAGGCGCGCATGTCGTCGACGACTTTCTGCGTGCGCTCAGCCGAAGCACCGACCGGTGTCTGCACCTGGGCGAAGATCACACCCTGGTCTTCCTCAGGCAGGAACGCGCTTGGAATACGGGTGAACATCCAGATCATGCCGGCCAGGATCAGCGCATACACCAGGAATGCCGGGATCTTGTGCTTGATCATGCCGCCCACGCCGCGCTCGTACTTGAGTACGCCACGGTCGAAGGTGCGGTTGAACCAGCCGAAGAAGCCGCGCTTGGGCTGGCCGTGTTTTTCCGGATCAATCGGCTTGAGCATGGTGGCGCACAAAGCCGGGGTGAAGATCAGGGCAACCAGCACCGACAACGCCATCGCCGAAACGATGGTGATGGAGAACTGCCGGTAGATCACACCGGTGGAACCACCGAAGAACGCCATCGGCAGCAGTACCGCCGACAGTACCAGGGCAATACCCACCAGGGCACCCTGGATCTGGCCCATGGACTTGATCGTTGCTTCCTTGGGCGACAGGTGCTCCTCGGCCATTACCCGTTCGACGTTTTCCACCACGACGATGGCATCGTCCACCAGCAAGCCGATGGCCAGGATCATGCCGAACATGGTCAAGGTGTTGATGGTGAAGCCGCACGCCGCCAGGATCCCGAAGGTACCCAGCAATACCACCGGTACGGTCATGGTGGTGATGATGGTGGCACGGAAGTTCTGCAGGAACAGGAACATCACCAGGAACACCAGCACGATCGCTTCGACCAGAGTGTGAACCACACCGGAGATCGATTCGGTCACGACCGGGGTGGTGTCATACGGCACCACCGCCTTCATGCCAGGCGGGAAGAACGGCTCCAGGGACTTCACTGTTTCGCGGATGGCCTTGCCGGTGTCCAGTGCGTTGGCACCGGCCGCCAGCTTGATCGCCATACCCGAGGCCGGCTTGCCGTTGAACTGTGCACTGATGCTGTAGTTCTGGCCGCCCAGTTCGATGCGCGCGACGTCACCCAGGCGAACCTGGGAGCCGTCGGTGTTCACCTTCATCAGGATCTTGGCGAATTCTTCGGTGCTTTGCAGGCGCGTCTTGCCGATGATCGTGGCGTTCAGCTGGGTGCCGGGCAGGGCAGGCAGACCGCCCAGTTGACCGGTGGCCACCTGCACGTTCTGGGCCTTGATGGCATTGCTGACGTCCACTGGCGTGAGCTGGTAATTGTTCAGTTTGGCCGGGTCGAGCCAGATACGCATGGCGTACTGCGAACCGAACACCTGGAAGTCACCCACCCCCGCGGTACGCGAGATCGGGTCCTGGATGTTGGACACGATGTAGTTGGAGAGGTCGTCCTTGGTCATGCTGCCGTCTTCCGACACCAGACCGATCACCATCAGGAAGTTCTTCACCGACTTGGTCACGCGGATACCCTGTTGCTGCACTTCTTGCGGCAGCAGTGGGGTGGCCAGGTTCAGCTTGTTCTGTACCTGGACCTGAGCGATATCCGGGTTGGTACCCTGGTTGAACGTCACGGTGATGGTCATGCTGCCGTCGGAGTTACTGTCCGAGGAGACATAACGCAGGTTGTCGATACCGTTGAGCTGTTGCTCGATGACCTGCACCACGGTGTCCTGCACGGTTTGTGCGGACGCGCCTGGGTAGGTCACCTGGATATCAATGGCCGTTGGCGCAATGGCCGGGTATTGGTTGATGGGCAACTTCAGGATCGAGAGTGCCCCGACCAGCATGATCACCAGGGCAATTACCCAGGCGAAAATGGGACGGTCGATAAAAAATTTCGACATGGATTACTCCCCTTGACCAGCAGCGGCAGCAGGCGCTGCGGCAGTACCGGCGGGTTTAGCGTTGGAGGCTTCCGTGACCTTCACCTCGGCGCCTGGCTTGACGTACTGCAAGCCTTCGGTGATGACGCGATCACCGGCATTGAGGCCTTTTTCCACGAGCCAGTAGGCACCGGCGGTACGGTTGGCAACCAGTTCGCGTTGCTCGACCTTGTTGTCCTTGTTCACGATCAGCGCTGTCGGAATGCCGCGCAGGTCACGGGTCACGCCTTGTTGCGGAGCCAGGATGGCCTTGCTGTTCACACCGGCCAGCAACTGGGCGTGTACGAACATGCCCGGCAGCAGCACGTGGTCAGGGTTGGGGAACACGGCGCGCAGGGTCACGGAACCGGTGGTCTGGTCGACCGACACTTCGGAGAACTCCAGCTTGCCGTCCTGGGCGTAGGCCGTGCCGTCTTCCAGGGTCAGCTTGACCTTGGCAGCGTTTTCGCCGGCTTTTTCCAGTTGGCCGCTGGCCAGGTCGCGACGCAGCTTGAGCATTTCAGCTGAAGATTGCGTGACGTCGACGTAGATCGGGTCCAGTTGCTGGATCACCGCCATGGCGTCGGCCTGGCCATTGCTGACCAGTGCGCCTTCGGTGACCGAAGAACGGCCAATACGCCCGGAGATCGGCGCGTACACCTTGGTATAGCGCACGTTGATCTGGGCGGTTTGAACGTTTGCCTCGGCAGTCATGCGGTTGGCAACGGCGGTGTCGTATTCCTGACGGCTGACGGCTTGTTCATCGACCAATTGCTTGTAGCGATCGGTGATGGATTTGGTCTGGGTCAGGCTCGCTTGTGCGCTTTTGAGCGTGGCTTCATACACCGACGGGTCGATCTGGTAGAGCTGTTGCCCTTCCTTCACGTCGGCGCCTTCCTTGAACAGGCGCTTGAGAATGATGCCGTTGACCTGCGGCCGGACTTCCGCAATGCGAAAGGCCGTGGTGCGGCCTGGCAGCTCGGTGGTCAGGGTATAGGCTTGCGGTTGAATGGTGACCACGCCGACCTGAGGGGTTTGAGCGGGCGGTGCCGCTTCTTCCTTTTTACATCCGCTGAGCAGCGATGCCAGGGCGACGGCAGTGACCAGAGCGGTAACAGCTGGCTTAAGTTGCATGAAGATCCTCGGGTCAGGCGCGCAGAGTGCGCACAAGAAGTGTGGAAGGGTAAAAAACAAGCCGTGAGTGGATAAGTAGCTTGCTACGCAATATACTTACGTTCATGGTTGTTTGTAAACTCTTGACAGGCTTCGCGCAATGTTGACAAAGCACCGCCGCAAGCCTCGATTCTAGTACGTTCGGCGCCCATGACGGCGTCGTCCCACAATTATTCAGATGACGGTCAAGTACCGTCCACAGTGTCCCGATTGAGGTTTTACTGCCATGGTTCGTCGCACCAAAGAGGAAGCTCAGGAAACGCGCAGCCAGATTCTCCAAGCCGCCGAGCAAGCCTTTTATGAGCGTGGCGTAGCGCGTACCACCCTGGCGGACATCGCCGCGTTGGCGGGCGTGACGCGTGGGGCAATCTATTGGCATTTCAGCAATAAGTCCGATTTGCTCCAGGCCTTGCTCGATACGCTGCACGAACCCCTGGACGAATTGGCCCGGGCGAGTGAAAGCGAGGATGAAGTCGACCCGCTGGGCTGTATGCGCAAGCTGCTGATTCATCTCTACCATGAAGTGGCCCTGGACCCGAAAACCCGGCGCATCAACGAGATTCTGTTTCATAAGTGCGAGTTCACCGATGAAATGTGTGACATGCGCCGCCAACGCCAGACCCACAGCCTGGAATGCAACCTGCGTATCAGCCTGACGTTGCGTAACGCGGTTCATCGCGGGCAACTGCCTGAAAATCTCGACACCACCCGTGGGGCTGTCTGCATACATGCCTTCATCCACGGTTTGATCGGCCAGTGGCTGCTGGTCCCCGATAGCTTTGAACTGCACCAGGACGCCGAGCGCTGGGCTGATATAGGGCTGGACATGCTGCGCCTGAGCCCCAGCCTGCGCAATTGAAACAAAATGCGTAATTGCAACCCGTTGTGTCAACAGTAAAGCCTAAGGACGGTCAATCGTCCTTCTGGCTGATTTGTGGGGTGACTTTATATACGGCCTGGCGGGCGGTTGATAGGTAGCCGGCTAAGTATTTTGTAGCGATATTGTTGCCGTTCTGTGAAGCGATGTTTCCATGGGGGCTACAGACAGGCACAAATGTGAGAGGGGACTTGCTCCTGACACTGTAGGAGCGAGCTTGCTCGCGAAAAACTTCAACGATAACGCGTGCTTCCTGAGTGAACGCGGCGCCTCTTAGTTTCTCGCGAGCAAGCTCGCTCCTACAGCATTGGGTTTGCGGGTTAGGTTAGATCGGCAGCGTCGGGTAGTCGATGTAACCCACCGGGCCTTTGCCATAGAAAGTTTCAGGGTGCGGCTCGTTCAACGGCGCATCGGCCTTCAGTCGCGCCGGCAGGTCCGGGTTGGCGATAAAAGGAATACCAAAGGCCACTGCATCCGCCTTGCCCGCCGCCAGCCAGGCGTTGGCGCTGTCTTTGGTGAAACGTTCGTTGGCGATGTATACGCCGCCGAAGGCTTTTTTCAGCTGTGGGCCGAGGCTATCCGCACCTTCTTTTTCGCGGGAGCAGATGAAGGCGATGCCGCGCTTGCCCAGTTCGCTGGCGACGTAGGTGAAGGTCTCGGCGAGGTTGTCGTCGCCCATGTCATGCGCGTCAGCACGCGGTGCCAGGTGCACGCCCACGCGGCCGGCGCCCCAGACTTCGATGGCGGCGTCGGTGACTTCCAGCAACAGGCGCGCACGGTTTTCCAGGGAACCACCGTACTGGTCGGTGCGCTGGTTGGTGCTGCTCTGCAGGAACTGGTCAAGCAGGTAGCCGTTGGCGCCGTGGATTTCCACGCCGTCGAAACCGGCGGCCTTGGCGTTCTCGGCGCCGGTGCGATAAGCGTCGACGATGTCGGCGATTTCAGCGGTTTCCAGGGCGCGCGGGGTTGGGTAGTCGGCCAATGGGCGAACCAGGCTGACGTGGCCTTTAGCCTGGACCGCACTCGGAGCCACCGGGGTTTCCCCGTTCAGGTAGGACTCGTGGGAGATGCGGCCAACGTGCCACAACTGCAGGAAGATCTTGCCGCCCGCGCCATGCACTGCCTTGGTGATGTTGGCCCAGCCGCGCACCTGATCGTTGGACCAGATGCCGGGGGTGTCCGGGTAGCCCACGCCCATGGGCGTCACGGAAGTGGCTTCGCTGAGGATCAGCCCCGCGGACGCGCGTTGCACGTAGTACTCGGCCATCAGCGCGTTGGGCACGCGCCCGGCGTCTGCGCGGCAGCGGGTCAGCGGCGCCATGATGATGCGGTTCGACAGTTGCACGTCGCCCAGTGTGATCGGATCGAAAATAGTCGTCATGGAAAAAACACCTTCTCTTTCAAGTTGATCAGTTGGTCGCGGGGGCCAGGTCGGCGTTGCCGCCCTGACGGAAAGTGATAAGGGTCACCAGCAGCGCGAGAATCGCCAGTGCTGCAGCGGCCAGGGGCACGCTGGTCAGGCCGAAGCCGTGGGCAATCACGCTGCCGCCGACCCAGGCGCCGAGGGCGTTGCCAATGTTGAAGGCACCGATATTGAGGGTAGATACCAGGTTCGGCGCGGCCTTGCCGAAGGTCACCACGTTGATTTGCAGCGCCGGCACGGCGGCGAACGAGGCGGTGGCCCACAGGAACAGGGTGATTTCAGTCGGTATCACCGCAACGCTGGTCCAGCTCAACACCGTGGAAACCACCGCCATGCTGATGAACACGCCGATCAAGGTGGCCGCCAGGCGCTTGTCCGCCAGTTTGCCGCCGATGATGTTGCCCACGGTGAGCCCCAGGCCGATCAGCAGCAGGGTCCAGGTCACGCCCTTGGGCGACACGCCGGTGACATCGCCCAGCAGCGGCGCGACGTAGGTAAAGAGGGTGAACATAGACGCGGCAAACAGCGCGGTCATGCTCAGCGACAGCCAGATACCGGCACCCTTGAGGGCGGCCAGTTCGGCGCGCATGTCGAGTTTTTCTTCGTCACGCTTGGCGGGCAGGAAGCGAATAAGGCCGATCAAGGCGATTACGCCAATCACGGTCACGGCCCAGAAGGTCGAGCGCCAGCCGGCTTCCTGGCCCAGCGCCGTACCCAGGGGCACGCCCAGCACGTTCGCCAGGGTCAACCCGGTGAACATCAGCGCCACGGCCGACGCACGTTTGTTGGCCGGTACCAGGTTGGCCGCCACCACCGAGCCAATCCCGAAGAAGGCACCGTGGCACAACGCTGTGACCACACGGGCAAACATCAGCACGTTGTAGTCGCTTGCCAGGGCACAGAGCAGATTGCCGATAATGAAAATACCCATCAACGCTACCAGCGCCGCCTTGCGTGGCAGCCTGGCGGTGGCCAGTGCCATGAACGGTGCGCCGATGGCCACGCCCAGGGCGTAGCCGGTGACCAGCCAGCCGGCTCCGGGAATCGACACACCCAGGTCCGCCGCCACATCGGGCAGCAAGCCCATGATGACGAACTCGGTGGTGCCGATGGCGAAGGCGCTCAGGGCCAGTATGAGTAGCGAGAGGGGCATGGACGTGTCCTTGATGATTACGGTGCGCTGAGTTCGGTAATGAGCGCAGCGAGAAAGGCTTGGATCACTTCCTCGTTGCGCTTGAAAAAGTGCCACTGCCCGGCTTTCTGGCTGCTGATCAAACCCGCCCGTTGCAAGGTGGCCAGGTGCGCCGACACGGTCGACTGGGACAAGCCGCAGCGTTGGTCGATCTGCCCGGCGCAGATGCCGTATTCGTGGTTGTGCAATTGCTCGGGGAACTGCACTTTCGGGTCTTTGAGCCAGGTGAGGATGTCTCGTCGTACTGGGTGCGCCAGGGCTTTTATTATTTCGTCGAGGTCGATGGACATGGCAGGGTGCTCGGTGTCGTAAAGCGTTATATCGCGATGAGGCGAACTTTAAATCGTAATATCCCGATATACCAATATGATTTTGATCTGAGGCCAGGTCGAATCGGTATATCGGGTTATAACGATATGCGGGTGGCAGTGGTAGACTGCGCAGCATGAATTATCTCGCACATCTGCACCTGGGCGGCCAACTTCCTGCGCAATTGCTGGGCAGTCTCTATGGCGACTTCGTCAAAGGCCGCCTTCAGGGCCAGTTCAGCCCGCAAATCGAAGCGGCGATCCAGTTGCATCGCTCCATCGACCGCTTTACCGATAGCCATCCGCTGGTGGGCGAGGCGTTGTCGCGCTTCAGTCTGACCCGCAGGCGCTATGCCGGGATCGTCCTCGATGTGTTTTTTGACCATTGCCTGGCGCGTGATTGGGCGCTGTATGCCGACCAGCCCCTGGAGCGTTTCACGTCGCATGTGTATCAGGTGTTGGCGGCCGAACCCGCGTTGCCGGGGCGGCTGGCGCAGATTGCGCCGTATATGGCCGCGGATGATTGGTTGGGCTCGTACCGCGAGTTTGCGGTGATTGAGCAGGTGCTGCGCGGGATTTCGCGGCGGCTGACACAGCCTGAGGAACTGGGGTATGCGATGCAGGAGTTGCGGGTTTTGTATGAGCCGTTGAGTGAGGACTTTCGACTGTTCTACCCAGAGTTGCAGAAATTTGCGCAATCTCAACTGACTATTGAGATCTGAATGTGGGAGCTGGCCTGTCGGCGATAGCGGCCTACCGGTTGATGTTATGGCTGACCCACCGCCATCGCAGGCAAGCCAGCTCCCACATTTGGATTGAGTTCACATTGCTTCAGGCTGCGAATGCAGGCCGAGCGGCCACTTGCTCGGTTTCCGGCACCGGGCCGAACAATGCCTTCTGCACCGCCTGCTGCGCCTGATACGCCAACGCCGCACGTTCCTGCCCGGCGCAGGCAATCGGCTTGAGCACATGAATCTCCACATCGCCGCGGTCATTGGAAAACAAGCGCATCAGGTGCGAGAGCAAATCATCATCGCCAATAAAGGGTGCCAGCGGGTCGACTTGGCCGTCGCGCAGATACCGAATCGCTACCGGCTGCAGTGATACATCCGCATCGATCGCGCTGGCCAGCAAGCGCCCGTGGAACGTGCGCAGGCCGCGCCCATCGGTGGTGGTGCCTTCGGGGAACATCAGCAAGGGGTGCTGTTGCTCCAGATGACGGGTCATTTGCTTGCGGATCAGTTGGCTGTCACCTGATCCGCGACGAATAAACAGGCTGCCAGCCTTGGCCGCCAGCCAGCCGGCCACCGGCCAGGTGCGCACCTCGGCCTTGGACAAAAACGACATCGGCGCCACCATGCCCAGCAACGGAATATCCGTCCACGACACATGATTGCTCACCCACAGCATCGGCGTTTGCGGCAACTCGCCATGCACCGTCACGCGAAAGGGCAGGGCGTTGGTCAGTCGCGCCATAAAGAAGCGCGACCAACGCTGGCGCCGCACCATCGAGTTAGCCACGCCCAGGCGCTCGAACAGGCCAAACACACTGGCCATGCTCAACCCCAGCCCCACCACCAACAGCACGCGGGCGATGCGCCCGTAAATGCGCAGGCGGTTCATCACATGGCCGCCTTGAAGTGGCGCGCGTAACGCGGGCACAACTCGTCGCGCTTGAGCAGGATAAACACGTCTGCTACCTGGAAGTCTTCATCCCAGCACGGCTCGCCGCAGATCTTCGCACCCAGGCGCATGTAGGCCTTGAGCAGCGGCGGCATTTCGGCGATGACGTTGGACGGCAGGTCCAGGGCCGGCAGTGGTTTTTTCGGTTCGGCGCGCAGGTGTTCGTTGCACAGGTAGCGCTCGCGCAAGCGCTGCATGATCGCGTGGGCCTGGATGCCGCCATCGTGCATCGGGATGCTCGCGCAGCCCATCAGGTAGCTGTAGCCGCCCTGGTTGAGCACTTCGGCCAACTCGCCCCATAACACCGCGATGGTGCCGCCATTGCGATAGGCCGGGTCGACGCAGGTGCGGCCAATCTCCAGGATCGGGCCCTGCAAGTGCAGCAGGCCATGCAGGCTGAATTCTTCTTCACTGTAGAACCGGCCCAGGGTGCTGGCGGCCTGGTGGTCGAGCAGACGGGTAGTCGCGACGAGTCGACCGCTGTTCAAATCCCGCACGCCGATATGGCTGCAGTGAACATCATAGTCATCCATGTCCAGACCCAGTTCCGCGCCTTTCAGCTTGGCGTTGAACTCGCCGCTGAACACGTTGAACCGCAGGGCCTGGGCTTCCTGCAATGCCTGCGTGCCTACCAGGCGTTCGGCTTGCAGACGGCGTTCATTGCCTTTGTCGCTGATGCGGGCGATCTGAGTCATAGCGAGTCTCCGGGTGCCGGCCAGGTTGCGGCCAGTCGACTTTGTTGTCCAAAGTCAGGCTATGTAGCCTCGGTGTCAGCTCCATGAAGTTACGGTGACGGTTGGATGACAGCCCCCTTGTCGCAAATCTGTCACTGGCGTGAGCTAGGCTCGCGGGCTTGAATGCCCCCTTGAGTTTGCGTCCATGGTCCGAGGCCTGTTGTGCGTTGCCCTGCTGTTTGTCGCCGTGAATGCTCGCGCTGAAATCTGGCCTGAAAAGGAGTGGGCCGTGGGCACAACCCTCACCGGTCCCGCTGTCGATGCCCTGGACGCCTACGCTTTCCCACCTCGTGACGATGCCACCCGCAACGGTATTCGCACCGATGCGTTGCTGGTCATTCGGGATGGCGAAATCATCTATGAACGCTACGCCGCGCCCACCACTGCCAGCACACCGCACCTGACCTGGTCCGTCAGCAAAAGCCTGATGGCTACCGTGCTGGGCGTGGCCTACGGGCAAGGCCGCTTCAAACTCGGCGACCCTGTCGCACGTTTCTACCCACCGATGAAGCAGCACCCCAAAGTGAGCATGGCCGACCTGCTGCACTGGGCCTCCGGGTTGGACTGGCAGGAAGACTACGAGTACGCCCCGTTGAAATCCTCGGTGGTGGCGATGCTCTACACCCGTGGCCACACCGACATGGCGCAATTCGCGGCGGATACCGAGGCCGCCGCCGTTCCTGGCCAGGCTTTCCGTTATTCCAGTGGCGACAGCACTATCCTGTCCGCTGCGCTCAAGGGCATGCTCGGCCACAAGGCCTACATGACCTACCCGTGGGACGCGCTGTTCCAGCCCCTGGGCATTCGCGACGCAACCTGGGAAACCGACGCCGATGAAACGTTTGTCGCGTCGTCCTATGCCTACCTCACGGCCCGGGATCTGGCACGAGTAGGTTTACTGATGGCGCGGGATGGGCGCTGGGGCGTGCGGCAACTGCTGCCCAAGGACTGGGTCACCTTCAACCGCCGGCCCTTCGACCGCTACAAAGTCGGCCAGGATGAAGCTGTGCCGGGCGGCCATTGGTGGCTCAACACCGGCGCCCCCCAACCCTGGCCCGACGCACCGGCCACTACCTTCGCCGCGCTGGGGCACTGGGGCCAGGCGCTGTTTGTGCTGCCCGACGAACACCTGGTGATCGTGCGTTACGGCGATGATCGGGATGGCAGTTACCGGCATAACGAACTGCTCAAACGCGTGCTGGCGGCGGTGCGCTCATGATTCGACGCCATCCGTTCATCAGCGTTTTACTGGTGTTGTTCTTTGCACTGTCGGGATGGGTTTGGCATGAGCGCGTTAACCTGCAAGCCTTCCCCGACATCATCGCGGCGTACACCGCCAAGGAGTACTGCTCGTGCCGGTACGTGGCCAACAACCCGGCGCAGTATTGCCTGGGGTATGTGAAGCAGTACGTGCCCATCAGTGCGTTCACTGACTCGCCGGAACGCAGTGAAGTCACGGCGAGTGGGTTGGGGCGTACCCATACAGCGCGGTGGTTGGGCGACCGTCAAGGCTGCCGCCTCAACCCCTGACACACCCAAATTCCCCTGTGGGAGCTGGCTTGCCTGCGATAGCGCCAGGTCAGCCAACATCACTGGTGCCTGTGCCGCCGCCATCGCAGGCAAGCCAGCTCCCACATTTAGATTATCTGCGTGGGTTCTCGGAAAAAGAACCGGCCCTGAGGTTCCACAGGGTGGAACCACCTTTGATTGTCCTCACGCGTACATCGCGCTTAGCTGTCGATGTGTCGCCAACAAGAACGGGACCACCCGCCTGTGAGGAGAATCACCATGCGCCCGCACCAGCACATCCTGGATTGGCTCAGCGACGTTGCCAGCGACTTGCACGCTGTGCGTCACGATATCCACGCCCACCCCGAACTCGGCTTTGAAGAGAACCGCACCTCAGCGCTGGTCGCACAGTCACTCAAGGAGTGGGGTTACGAGGTGCACACCGGCATCGGCAGGACCGGTGTGGTCGGTGTGTTGCGCAATGGCAACAGCTCGCGCACGTTGGGGATTCGCGCCGACATGGACGCCTTGCCCATCATCGAAAACACCGGCGCGGCCTACACCAGCCAACATGCCGGCTGCATGCACGCCTGCGGCCATGACGGCCACACCACCATGTTGCTCGGTGCCGCGCGTTACTTGGCGGCGACGCGGCAATTCGACGGTACTTTGAACCTGATTTTCCAACCCGCCGAAGAAGGCCAGGGCGGCGCCGAGGCGATGCTTGCAGATGGGTTGCTGGAGCGCTTCCCCTGCGACGGGTTGTTCGGCATGCACAATATGCCAGGCTTGCCGGCTGGGCATCTGGGCTTGAGAGTGGGGCCGATGATGGCCTCCCAGGACCTGCTCACCGTGACGCTCGAAGGCGTAGGTGGCCATGGCTCCATGCCGCACCTTACCGTCGATCCGCTGGTGGCTGCCGCCAGTATGGTCATGGCCTTGCAAACGGTGGTAGCACGCAATATCGACACCCAGGAAGCTGCCGTGGTCACGGTCGGCGCCCTTCAAGCAGGGCAAGCCGCCAATGTGATTCCCCAGCAAGCCCTGTTGCGCCTGAGCTTGCGCGCACTTAACCCCAAGGTACGCGAACAGATGCTGGAACGGGTCAACGCGATCATCCAGACCCAGGCCGCCAGCTTCGGCTGCACCGTGCAGATCGAACACCGGCCGGCCTACCCGGTGCTGGTCAACCACGCCGAAGAAACCGAATTCGCCCGCCAGGTCGGTGTGGCCTTGCTCGGTGCCGACGCTGTGGATGGCAACACCCGCACGCTGATGGGCAGCGAAGACTTCGCCTGGATGCTGCAACGCTGCCCCGGCAGTTACCTGTTTATCGGCAACGGCGTGTCGCGACCGATGGTGCACAACCCCGCCTATGACTTCAACGACGACATCCTGCTGACCGGCGCAGCCTACTGGGGTGCGCTAGCCGAGAGCTGGCTCAAGCCAGCCGGATAACCCAATCCTTTGTAGGAGCGAGCTTGCTCGCGAAAAACCCACAAGCGACACGGGCTCCCGGAAAGCGCTGCGTCAGCGTTAACGACCTTCGCGAGCAAGCTCGCTCCTACTGCAACGCCTTTTTCTGCCGCTGGACCCTTTCCCTATATCGGTTGAATGGAGTGTTCCTCATGCAGACTTCAAAGCCTGGCGTTTCCCGCACCCGCCAAGTGGTGGCGGCCGTGATCGGCAACGCGCTGGAATGGTATGACTTTATCGTCTACGGCTTTCTCGCCAGTATCATCGCCCGGCAGTTCTTCCCCTCGGAAGACGAATACGCGTCGCTGCTGATGGCCCTGGCCACCTTTGGCGTGGGCTTTTTCATGCGTCCGGTGGGCGGCATCCTGTTGGGTATTTATGCCGACCGCAAAGGCCGCAAAGCCGCGATGCAGTTGATTATCCGGCTGATGACCGTGTCCATCGCGCTGATCGCCTTCGCGCCGAACTACGCCGCGATCGGCATGGGTGCACCGTTGCTGATTGTGGTGGCGCGGATGCTTCAGGGGTTTGCCACCGGCGGTGAATATGCCAGCGCCACGGCATTTCTGGTGGAGAGCGCACCTGCCCATCGCAAGGGCTTGTATGGCTCCTGGCAATTGGTAGGGCAATGCCTGGCGGTGTTCGGCGGGGCGGCGATGGTGGCGTTGGTCACGCATTTCTTTTCGCCCGAAACCCTCGACCTGTGGGGCTGGCGCCTGCCGTTTGTGCTGGGCTTGTTGATCGGCCCGGTGGGGTTATGGATCCGTCGGCACATGGAAGACCCGGAAGAGTTTATCCAGGCGCGTAAAAACGCCACCGGCCCGACGCCGAGCCTCATGGAGGTGCTGCGCGAACATCGGCGCAGCATCCTGGTGTCCATGGGCCTGGCCTGCGGGGCGACGGTGTCGTTCTACGTGGTGCTGGTGAACATGCCGACCTTCGCCCACAAAAACCTCGGCCTGCCGCTGGACCAGGTGCTGATGGTGCAGATGTTTGCGGTGGCGCTGATGACCGTGGTGATCCCCTTGTCCGGCCTGCTCTCGGATCGGTTGGGACGGCGACCGGTGTTGATGGCCTTCACCCTGGCGTTCTTCGTGATGGTCTACCCCTTGTATGTGTGGGTAGCCGCTGCGCCGTCCATCGAGCGCCTGCTGGTGATGCAGGTGATGTTGTGCACGGCGATTGGCGGGTTCTTCGGGCCAGCGCCGACGGCATTGGCCGAACAGTTCCCTATCGAGGTGCGCTCGACCGGTGTGTCGGTGGCCTATAACGTGGCGGTGATGGTGTTCGGTGGTTTCGCGCCGTTGATCGTGACCTGGCTGAGCAAGGTGCTGGGCACGCCAGTGGCGCCCTCGTTTTATGTATTGTTTGCGTGCGTGCTGACGCTGCTGGGCACTTACTGCATGCGCGAGGCACCCCGGGCGAGCAAGCCGCTGCCGTTTTCCAGAGAGGTGAAGCCTTGAGTATTGTTGATTGGGATGCCACTGAGCTGTCGCGGGCCATCCATGGGCGGCAGGTATCGTGCGAAGAGGTGATGCAGGCGTACCTGGCGCAGATCCAGCGCTTTAACCCTGGCGTGAATGCGCTGGTGTCACTGCGCGACAGCGAGGCCGTGCTGGCCGAGGCGAGGGTCTGCGATCGTGAGTTGGACCAGGGCCACTCCCGTGGCTGGATGCATGGCATGCCCCAGGCCATCAAGGACCTGGCGGCCACCCAGGGTTTGCGCACCACCCTGGGCTCACCGCTGTTCGCCGAGCATGTACCGAACGAAGACGCCATCAGCGTGGCGCGGGTGCGGGCCAGTGGCGCGATCATCATCGGCAAGACCAACGTGCCGGAGTTCGGCCTGGGCTCTCACACCTACAACACGCTGTTCGGCACCACCGGCAATGCCTATGACCCGCTCCTGGCGGCCGGCGGTAGCAGTGGCGGGGCGGCGGTGGCCCTGGCGCTACGCATGCTGCCGGTGGCCGACGGCAGCGACATGATGGGCTCGTTGCGCAACCCGGCGGCGTTCAACAACGTGTTCGGCTTGCGCCCCTCCCAGGGGCGGGTGCCTCACGGGCCGATGCCGGAACTGTTCGTGCAGCAATTGGGCACCGAAGGCCCGATGGGGCGCAGCGTAACGGATGTGGCGCGGTTGCTGAGCATTCAGTCCGGTTACGATCCCCGGGCGCCGTTGTCATCCAGGGACGATCCCGCTGTGCTGGGCCAGCCGTTGCAACGCGACTTCAACGGCGCACGCCTCGGTTGGCTGGGGGACTACAACGGTCATCTGCCGATGGATGATGGCGTGATGAGCCTGTGCGAAGCGGCGCTGGATGATTTCGCCAGGTTGGGCTGTGAAGTGCACAGCTGCCAACCGGACTTTTCCATGGCGCGCCTGTGGCGCTGCTGGTTGGTACACCGCCATTGGCTGGTGCACGGCAACCTCGGCGCGGCCTACGCCAACCCGCAAAAACGCGCGTTGCTCAAGCCCGAAGCGCAATGGGAAGTGGAGGGCGGCCAGGGCTTGAGTGCCCAGCAGGTTTACCAGGCGTCGGTGGACCGCAGTGAGTGGTACCGCGCTTTGGGCAAGCTGTTCGAGCGTTACGATTTCCTGCTGTTGCCCACCGCCCAGGTGTTCCCTTTCGATGCACAACAGCCTTGGCCGCGCCTCGTCGGCGGGCGTGAAATGGACACTTATCACCGCTGGATGGAGGTGGTGATCGGCCCGACCCTCGCCGGTTTGCCGAGCATGAGCATCCCGGTGGGCTTCAACCCACAGGGCTTGCCCATGGGCCTGCAAATCATTGGCCCGGCCCAGGCCGACAGGGCCGTACTGCAATTGGCCTATGCCCATGAACAACTGACCCAATGGGTACAACGCCGGCCACCGGCGTGCCTTGCAACGACCCGTTGAGCGCTGACCGGGCCTGTATCTTGCTGTGAAAAAAGATCATCCACCGGCAACAGGGAGATCGAATATGGAGACAGGCACCGTACGCTCGGTTGAGCGCGCTCTGGCAATCGTCGAGTTGCTGGGCGAGCACCAGGCCCTGGGGCTGGAAGAACTGCACTACCTCACGCAGCTGCCCAAGGCCACGGTGTCGCGCATGTTGCTGACCTTGCAGGAACAGGGGTGGGTCTACCGCGGCCTGAGCGATCGGCGTTACCGCCTGCGTGCCCGGCGCTTGTTTGGCGATACCCAGCAACGCTTCAAGCGCCAGGTGGTGGAGAGCGCCGCCCCTTGGTTGCTGGAGCTCAGCGAGCGCACTGGGCTGGTGGTGGACTTGTCGTGCTTCGATGGCGAGCGCCTGGAGGTCATGGAAAGCGCGATCCCCAGCGTGTTGCGCAAGCTGTACCCGAACAACTGCCAGATCGTCGGCCAGTACGCCAGCCTGTTCCACTCGGCGATGGGCAAGGCTTGCCTGACGCAATTGCCGGCTGACGAAGTACAGCGCCTGGCAGGCCGCAATCATGTGGCGGCAGACGAGCACTATCGCGCATGCGAGCAAACCCAGCACCAGGGCTTCGGACAGCGTACCGAGGGCTATTGGGAATACCCGGTGCGTTTGCCGTTCCTGATCCGGGCGGTGGCCTTGCCGGTGCGCGCCAATGGCCGATTGGTGGGGAGCATGGCGCTGCATTGGCCGATGCATCAGGCGCCGGTGGAGCGGGTGTTGAATTTGCACATGGGCAGCCTTGAAGAAACGATCTGCGAAGTGCAGCGAACGCTGGTTTGAAAACACAGCAAAAACCCTGCGGCAGCTGGCTTTTGTGGCGAGGGAGCTTGCTCCCGCTGGGGTGCGTAGCGCCCCCAAAAAGCCGGCTCCAGCTGCGCTGTCGAA
>NZ_BCBO01000142.1:0-55151 GCF_001320835.1 Pseudomonas sp. NBRC 111138
AAGGCAATCAGTAAGAAGACCCAGGAGTCTCCCATGCTTAGTGCCCAAGACCGTGCAATCATCAAATCTACCGTGCCCCTGCTGGAAAGCGGCGGCGAAGCGCTGATTACGCATTTCTATCGCATGATGCTGTCCGAGTATCCCGAAGTCCGCCCACTGTTCAACCAGGCCCACCAGGCCAGTGGTGACCAGCCTCGCGCCCTGGCCAATGGCGTGCTGATGTACGCGCGGCATATCGACCAGTTGGACCAACTGGGCGACCTGGTGGCCAAGATCATCAACAAACACGTGGCGTTGCAGATTCTGCCGGAGCATTACCCCATTGTTGGCGCCTGCTTGCTGCGGGCTATTTCCGAAGTGCTGGGCAGCGAGATTGCCACCCCCGAGGTCATGAGCGCCTGGGGCGCGGCCTACGGCCAGTTGGCGGACATTCTGATCGGCGCCGAAGCGGCCATCTACGACGAAAAAGCCCAGGCGCCCGGCGGCTGGCGGGGGGCGCGGGCGTTCCTGTTGGTCAAGCGCGTGGAGGAGAGCGACGAGATCATCTCCTTCTACTTCGCGCCGGTGGACAACGGCCCGATCCTGGCCGCAGTGCCCGGCCAGTACATCGGCCTGAAACTGGTGCTCGATGGCGAGGAAGTGCGTCGCAACTATTCCCTGTCGGCCCTCACCGACACCGGGCTGTACCGCATCAGCGTCAAGCGCGAAGCGGGCGGGCGGGTCTCCAATTACCTGCACGACCAGATGCATGTCGGCGCGACCATTGACCTGTTCCCGCCGTCGGGCGAGTTCACCCTGGCCGCCAGTGATAAACCGCTGGTGCTGATCAGCGGCGGGGTAGGCATTACGCCCACGCTGCCAATGCTCGAAGCCGCCCTGGCAACCGAGCGCCCGGTGCATTTCATCCATTGTGCCCGTAACGGCGGGGTGCATGCGTTCCGTGACTGGGTGGACACCCTGGCGGCCAAGCATCCGCAGCTCAAGCGTTTTTACTGCTACGCCGAGGATGACGGCATCAGCCCGGCGGCAGACAAGGTCGGGATGCTCAACCAGGAGCAACTGGCGGCCTGGTTGCCTGAGGAACGTGATATTGATGCCTACTTCTTGGGCCCCAAGGGCTTCATGGCGGCGATCAAGCGGCATCTCAAGGCGCTGGGTGTGCCGGAGAAGCAGGCGCGCTATGAGTTCTTTGGCCCAGCGGCGGCGCTGGAATAATCCTCCCTAGCAACAACACTGTCCAAAATGTGGGAGCGGGCTTGCTCGCGAAAGCGGTGTGTCAGTCAATACATGTGTCTCTGATACTCCGCCTTCGCGAGCAAGCCCGCTCCCACATTTGGCACTCTATTGCGCCTGATTAATCCGCTGTTAACCCCCCTCTGTTTTAACCACTGCCTGTGTGTAAACTTGTTGCCATCAGGCACAACCATAATCAGAGAAAGGGAAAGACGGGGATGATTGACGACATGCGTTTAGGCAGGGAGCGGCGCTTTCTGGTGTTGCTGGGCATCATCTGCCTGGCGCTGATTGGCGGGGCGCTGTACATGCAAGTGGTGCTGGGCGAAGCACCGTGCCCGCTGTGCATTCTGCAACGCTACGCCTTGCTGCTGATTGCGCTCTTCGCGTTCATCGGCGCGGCCATGCGCACCAAGGGCGCGCTGACGTTCTTCGAAGGGTTGGTGGTGCTCAGTGCCTTGGGTGGCGTGGCTGCGGCCGGCCACCATGTGTACACCCAGTTCTTTCCCCAGGTCAGTTGCGGCATCGATGTGTTGCAGCCGATCGTTGACGACCTGCCCCTGGCCAAGGTGTTTCCCCTGGGCTTCCAGGTCGACGGCTTTTGCAGCACCCCCTACCCACCGGTCCTCGGCCTGTCCCTGGCCCAATGGGCGCTGGTTGCATTCGTGCTGACGGCGATCCTGGTGCCCCTGTGCATCTATCGCAACCGTCATCCCAAAGCCTGAACCGCCGCGCCTGTCGAACGCTCCGTTGCTTCTGAATGAAGGCGGAGCGTTTTTGTTTGTAGGGATTTGTGAAAGCACCGTGACGAGGGGCAACGGAAGGTGCGCGCAGCGTGCGACATGTTGTCACATGAACGTTGTCGCAGGACGTTTCTGACCCGCCAAATCGGCCCTTGGATTTGCACCCCACGTACAAATTGTGCTGTCAGTTCGTGGTTCCCACGGCGGCCCGATTCGTATGCGGCCCCAATCCCTGAAGCATCTATGAATGCCTTGTTTTATGGGCACTTGGATACCCTCGGCATGCCCTTACAGGCCGTAAGGGAAGTGGCACTGTGCCCAATAACACGGCAATTTTTGTGGTTTTTGTTGAGAATCGAACGCGATAAGATCGCGAATCTTTGCAACTTTGGTGAAGGATTGTTGCTGGAATCGATAAAAATTATTTCTCTATAAGACATGGTTTATACATCGCTAGCTAACTACAATCGCCCGCACTGAATGTCCGGTGCTGTTCAATATTTGAGCATTGGAGCGGTCGAGGAGCAGATGGAAGGCTCAATGCGACCCCAGGTTCCGGCAGCCTTTCAACTATCCGCACCAAATGGAATTGGTCTGTAACAAGGCCTTTAGCCACGAAATCGAATAAGAACTCACTGCAGGTCCGTGAAACGTACAGTCATGACGTGTCGGGCAGGCTCTTATTCAATCGAAGAGAAATGCCAACCCTTGGCAGGGTGAAGTGTTGGCGATCAAAACCCAACTGCATTGCGCAAGCTGCTTTAGAGGTCGTGAGATGAGTAAAAACAGGTACCCCCGATTACTAGGCTTTTTGCCGCTGCTTGGCATGATGTTAATGCTGGGAGGCTGCAAGTGGACCTTGCTCGACCCAAAAGGACAGGTCGGTCTGGATGAACGAAACCTGATCATCACCGCTACCCTGCTGATGCTGCTGGTTGTGGTGCCTGTGATCGTGATGACCTTCGCCTTCGCCTGGAAATACCGCGCGTCCAACACCAGCGCCACCTATGCGCCGAAGTGGTCGCACTCCACCAAGATCGAGATCGCGGTGTGGTTGGTTCCGATCCTCATCATCATCGCCCTGGGTTACGTCACCTATAAGTCGACCCACGCGCTGGACCCGTATCGTCCGCTGGAGTCCGACGTCAAGCCTGTGAACATCCAGGTGGTCGCGCTGGATTGGAAGTGGCTGTTCATCTACCCGGACCTGGGTATCGCCACTGTCAACGAGATCCGCTTCCCGGAGCACACCCCGCTTAATTTCCGGATCACTTCCGACGCCGTGATGAACTCGTTCTTCATCCCTGCACTGGGTGGCCAGATCTACGCGATGGCAGGCATGCAGACCCGCCTGCACCTGATCGCCAACCAGAAAGCTGAAATGGAAGGCATCTCCGCCAACTACAGCGGCGCTGGCTTCACCGGCATGAAATTCAAAGCGATCTCGACAAGCCAGGAAGATTTCGACGCCTGGGTAGCTGCAGTCAAGGCCGCACCTAAACAGCTTGATCAAGCTGAATACGACGCTCTGACCAAACCGAGCCAGAACAACCCTGTCGCCTTGTACTCCGCGTATGAGCCGGACCTGTTTCAGAAAATCGTCGACAAGTACGAAGGTATGAAGCCAGGCAAGCCGGTCAAGCACGAGAAGAAAGAAGTGGCCGTGGTTGAAGGTTCTGATACGGGCGCGCATTCAACTGCTGGGGCAGAGGAGTAAACGATGTTTGGTAAATTAAGTTGGGACGCGGTCCCATTCCACGAGCCGATCGTAATGGTGACTATCGCCATGATCGCGCTGGGTGGTTTGGCGCTGGTTGCGGGTATCACCTATTTCAAGAAGTGGTCCTACCTGTGGACCGAGTGGTTGACCTCGGTCGACCACAAGAAAATCGGCGTCATGTACGTCATCGTTGCCATGGTCATGCTGCTGCGTGGTTTTGCCGACGCCATCATGATGCGTACCCAGTTGGCCATGGCCACCGAGGGTTCGCCTGGCTACCTGCCACCTGAACACTATGACCAGATCTTCACCGCCCACGGTGTGATCATGATCATCTTCATGGCGATGCCTTTCTTCACCGGCTTGATGAACCTTGCCTTGCCGCTGCAGATTGGTGCGCGTGACGTTGCCTACCCGTTCCTGAACTCCCTGAGCTTCTGGCTGCTGGTGTCCGGCGTGGTGCTGATCAACGTTTCCCTGGGCGTCGGCGAATTCGCCAAGACCGGTTGGGTTGCGTATCCGCCATTGTCGGGGCTGCAATACAGTCCGGGCGTGGGTGTGGACTACTACATCTGGGCGCTACAGTTATCAGGGCTCGGGACGACATTGACGGGGGTCAACTTCCTGGCCACCGTCCTGAAAATGCGCGCCCCTGGCATGAAACTGATGGACATGCCGATCTTCACCTGGACCTGCACCTGGGCAAACGTGCTGATCGTGGCTTCGTTCCCGATCCTGGCCGCTACCATGGCGCTGCTGTCGCTTGACCGTTACCTGGATTTCCACATTTTCACCAATGAACTTGGTGGCAATCCAATGATGTACGTGAACCTGTTCTGGGCATGGGGTCACCCTGAGGTGTACATCCTGATCCTGCCAGCGTTCGGTATTTTCTCCGAAGTGATCTCGACCTTTACCGGCAAGCGCCTGTTCGGTCACCACTCGATGGTCTACGCCTCTGGCGCGATCTCCGTACTGGGCTTCATGGTTTGGCTGCACCACTTCTTCACCATGGGTTCGGGGGCCAGCGTCAACGCCTTCTTCGGCCTGGCGACGATGCTGATTTCCATCCCGACGGGGGTGAAGCTATTCAACTGGCTGTTCACCATCTACCACGGTCGTCTGCGCATGACCAGCCAGGTCCTGTGGACCCTGGGCTTCATGGTGACCTTCGCCATCGGCGGCATGACCGGCGTACTGCTGGCCATCCCGGGTGCTGACTTCGTGCTGCACAACAGCCTGTTCGTGATCGCCCACTTCCACAACGTGATCATCGGTGGTGCTGTATTCGGCTACATCGCTGGTTTCAGCTTCTACTTCCCGAAAGCGTTCGGCTTCAAGCTGCACGAAGGCTGGGGCAAGGCTGCGTTCTGGTTCTGGATCTCGGGCTTCTTCGTCGCGTTCATGCCGCTCTATGCACTGGGCTTCATGGGCATGACCCGTCGTCTGAACGCCACCACCAACCCTGAGTGGGTACCGTACCTGTACGTTGCCATGTTCGGTGCGGTGATGATCGCTGTGGGTATCGCCTGCCAGCTGATCCAGCTGTACGTCAGCGTGCGTGATCGCAAGCAGAACATGTGCGAATCCGGCGACCCATGGAACGGCCACACCCTGGAATGGTCGACCTCGTCGCCACCACCGTTCTACAACTTCGCCGTGATCCCTACTGCGAACACCATTGATGCGTTCACCGAAGCCAAGGAAGACGGTACTGCGTACCAGAAGCCCAAGCACTACGAGCCGATCCACATGCCAAACAACACCGCCACTGGCGTGGTGATGGGTGCGCTGTTGACCGTGTTCGGTTTCGCGATGATCTGGCACATCTGGTGGCTGGCAATCGCGAGCCTGGTGGGCACTATCGGTTACTTCATCATTCACGCTGCCCGTGATGATCAAGGCTACATGGTGCCGGTCGAAACGATCGAACGCATCGAAGCCGAGCAACACGCTCGCCTGGTAGCCGAGAAGAAGATCCCGGCCAACCGTGTAGAAACCTCGTTGGAACAGGCTTAAACCATGTCGAACTTAGTGACCAATGCTGGACACGCCCATGTCGATGACCATGGGCACGATGACCACCACCACGACTCGGGGCCGATAACCGTCTACGGTTTCTGGCTCTACCTGATGACCGACTGCATCTTGTTTGCGTCGATCTTCGCGGTGTACGCGGTACTGGTAAACAACGTAGCGGGTGGCCCGTCGGGCCACGACATCTTCGAACTGCCTTACGTGCTCGGCGAAACCGCCTTGCTGTTGTTCAGTTCGATCACCTACGGCTTCGCCATGTTGGCCTTCTACAAGGGCAACAAGAAGGGCGTACTGAGCTGGCTGGGCCTGACCTTCCTGTTCGGCCTGGGCTTCATCGGCATGGAGATCAACGAGTTCCACCTGCTGATCTCCGAAGGCTACGGCCCGCACCGTTCCGGTTTCCTGTCGGCGTTCTTCACGCTGGTCGGCACCCACGGTCTGCACGTATCCGCTGGCCTGCTGTGGATGGCAGTGATGATGTATCAGGTCAATAAGCACGGCCTGACCAACACCAACAAGACCCGCCTGAGCTGCCTGAGCCTGTTCTGGCACTTCCTGGACGTGGTCTGGATCTGCGTATTCACCGTCGTTTACTTGATGGGGACTCTGTAATGGCTAATGCACACTCCCATGACAGCCACGATTCAAGCCACGGCAGCGTAAAGTCTTACGCCATCGGCTTCATCCTGTCGGTCATCCTGACCCTGATCCCGTTCGGCCTGGTGATGTACCCAACCTTGCCGAAGTCGATCACCTTGATGATCGTCCTGGCGTTCGCGGTGATTCAGGTTCTGGTTCACCTGGTGTACTTCCTGCACCTGGACCGCTCCAAAGAGCAGCGCGAGAACGTGATCGCGTTTGTGTTCGCAGGCCTGGTGATCGTTCTGCTGGTTGGTCTGTCGCTGTGGATCATGTTCAGCATCCACACCTACATGATGGCGAAGTGAGGTAAGACCCGATGTCGCTTAAGCACTTTATCCAAATCACCAAACCGGGGATCATTTTCGGTAACGTGCTTTCTGTGGCGGGCGGTTTCTTCCTGGCCTCCAAGGGACATGTCGATCTGGCCATCTTCCTGGCTGCAATGATCGGTACGTCCCTGGTGGTTGCTTCCGGTTGCGTATTCAACAACTGCATCGACCGTGACATCGACATCAAGATGGAGCGCACCAAGAATCGCGTGCTGGTCCAGGGCCTCATCTCCCTGAAGCTGGCACTGATCTATGCGACCGTCCTGGGTGTTGCCGGTGTGGCCCTGTTGTACAAGGTGGCCAACCCGTTGGCGGCGCTGTTTGCCGTGATCGGTTTTGTCATCTACGTCGGCCTCTACAGCCTGTACCTCAAGCGCAAGTCGGTTCACGGCACGCTAGTGGGCAGTCTGTCGGGGGCAATGCCGCCGGTGATTGGTTATGTAGCTGTGACCAATAGCTTCGACATGGCCGCGCTGACGCTGCTGGTGATGTTCAGCCTGTGGCAGATGCCGCATTCCTACGCCATCGCGATTTTCCGCTTCAATGACTACCTGGCTGCGTCGATTCCGGTATTGCCGGTCAAGCGTGGCATCCAGGTGGCCAAGAAACACATCCTGCTCTACATCCTGGCCTTCCTCGTGGCGACCTTGATGTTGACCTTCAGTGGCTACGCCGGCATGAGCTACCTCGCCGTCGCCGCCGCGATGGGTATGTACTGGTTGTACATGGCCTGGACCGGCTACAAGGCGGTGGATGACACCGTCTGGGCGCGCAAGCTGTTCGTGTTCTCGATTTTCACCATCACCGCGCTCAGCGTGATGATGTCCCTGGATTTCCAAGTGCCGAAAGAGCTGTTGCTGACCTACGCCCACTGAGTGGTCTTGCAGTAAAAAAGCCCCGCCTTCGAAAGTCGCGCGGGGTTTTTTATTGAGCGCTGCGCTAAACCGGATACGCTGCGTTATCGTTGGCGTTTTTCGCGAGCGAGCTCGCTCCTACCCCCCATTCTACAAATGCAGGAAGCAATGCAATGAGTAAAAAAGCCGTGATGGTCTTCAGTGGCGGGCAGGATTCGACCACCTGTCTGATCCAGGCCCTGCCGCTGTATGACGAAGTGCACTGCATTACCTTTGATTATGGCCAGCGCCATGTGGCAGAAATCGAAGTGGCCCAGAAATTGGCCAAGCAGCTGGGTGCCACTGTGCACAAAGTGATGGATGTGTCCCTGCTCAATGAGCTGGCGATCAGTAGCCTGACGCGCGACAACATCCCGGTGCCGACCGTGAACAGCTCGGGTGAAAGCCTGCCGAGCACCTTTGTGCCGGGGCGCAACATCCTGTTTCTGACCCTGGCTGCGATCTACGCCTATCAAGTGAAGGCCGAGACCGTCATCACCGGTGTGTGCGAAACCGACTTCTCAGGCTACCCCGATTGCCGGGATGAGTTTGTCAGAGCACTCAACCAGGCCCTCAAGCTGGGCATGGAATACGACGTGCGCCTGGACACGCCGTTGATGTGGCTGAACAAGGCCGAGACCTGGGCCCTGGCCGATTACCACGGGCAACTGGAGCTGGTGCGCGAGCAGACGCTGACTTGCTACAACGGCATCATCGGTACCGGCTGTGGCGAGTGTGACGCGTGCAACCTGCGCGCTCGGGGCTTGAATGACTACCTGCAGAACAAGACACCTGTCATGCAGAGCCTCAAGCACAAGTTGCAACTCAAATAACCCTTGTAGGAGCGAGCTTGCTCGCGAAAAACCTGAGAGCGCCGCGTTCCACCAGATGCGCTGCGTGATCGTTGACGTTCTTCGCGAGCAAGCTCGCTCCTACAGGATTATTGATAGCGTTTGAACAATGAGCGTGCGCCATAGGCGGGCAGGATATTGAAGAACGCGAAGCCGACTTTGATCGCGATCTGTACATAGATCATGCTGAGGATGTCGCTGGTCTGCATCGCCCCGTAGAAGGCGATAAAGCAGAACAGGAAGCTGTCGATAATCACCGCAAAGAACGTACTGAGGAATATCCGCAGATATAGATACCTGGAGTTGGTCAGCTCCTTGATCTTGCACAGCAAGTAGGAATTTATATTCTCCGACACCAGGAACGAGACCGAAGAGGCCACCAGCACCGACGACACTTGCAGGATCACGTCGGTATAAGGCCCATCCAGCTTCCAGCCCGGTAGCCCTGGCAGGAACGTGGAGCCATACAGCAGGATGATGATCATCGCGTTGCTGGCAAACGCAAACAGAATGGCTCGCCTGGCCAGGCGCAAGCCAAAATTCTCGTTGAGCAAGTCCACGATCAAGAAGGTCAGCGGATACAGGAACGTGCCCGGCGTGACGATGATGCCCAACGACTCCAGGTAAATCGGTTTGGTCGCGGCAATGCTGGTGAAGATATAGAAGGTGAACAGCAGCAAGTTCAGGATGATGTAGATCATCCAGGAGTTTTCATTGCGGTCGTTTATATCGTAGGCGGTCAGCGTTCCGCCTTGGGAGTAGAACTTCTTGTACAGGTTCTTGATTTCCATCTTGTTGAAGTTGTCCATCATTTCACTGCTGAGCACTTCACTCAGCTTGATCTTGAGGACCTTGCCCGTGGCGATCACCATGATCACCGCCAGGCGCTTGTCGTTTTCAAAGCCCAGCAACTTGTATTTGCTGTTTTCCACGGCGCCCTCAGACGTTGTCATTGAAGCGCTCCTCAAGGATGTCGCCGATGACACAAAAACGCTCTGAGTTCCCGCAGGGTTCGAGGGTGATGAACAGCTTCTTGGTGGCGCGGTCGTACACCAGTTTTTCTTTATCGTCGCTCGACGAGCCTTTCTGCACGATCAGCAAGTCCCCCGGTTCATTGAGGCCGGGAATCCCGTGCTCCAGGCGCACGCCGATCAGGTTGCAGGCGCTGCCAAAGTAGTAGGTCAGCGGATGAAGCGTGGCCAGCTCACCGATGCGCTTGCCCAGGCTTTGCATGAGCAGGCTTTCCTTGAGCACAGGCACTGCCGCCGGGTTCTTGTTACCCAGTGGGGAAACATTGCTCTCGATGACTTCCTTGGCTTCAAAACTGATCGTCTCGATTTCTTCGTAGGAGACGCCAAAGAAGTCAGAGATCTTGCGTATCGTCGACTGCTGTACGTTAACGACCTTGCCTTCCAGGATGTTATAGATGGTGGTCCTGGTCAGGCCGGCGGCACTGCTTAACGAAAGCTGGGTTTCGCCACGACTCTTGATCAAGTACTTGATGTTGCTCTTCAAGTGCTCGGTTTTTTCCCGTCTGTGTATCAAGTGCTCACCACTTCCATTTAGTCATCAGTCCATGCCGGCAGAACCCGTTCTTGACGGTTCGCGGCAGTGAAAGTGTTGCATGCGCCCGCTACAACAATAAAGTCCTGAGTGCAGGGATACGCCTCGGTGGTAAATCAGGCAACGGCTTTCTCGTCATACTCTTCTGAACGGCCAGCGCGAATCCCTCGCGCCTCTACAAGGAGTAGTCACCATGGTGCGTGTCAGTCGTCGATCCCTTCTCGCCCTGGGCGCGGCCCTGCCTGTGTTGGGGCAGCTCAGTTGGGCGCTTGCCAGCCCGGCTCCGACGAAATCTGACAAAGTACTACTCAATTACAACGAAAGCCCCTACGGCCCTTCAGACGCGGCTCGCCAGGCGATGCAGCGCGCGATTGCAGCCTCCGGGCGTTACCCTTACCCGGACATGTATGCATTGGCCGCGCTGTTTGCCGAGCAACAGGGCATCGCCGAAGAAAACATCGGGGTATTTGCCGGCTCGATGGCTGCCCTGCGTTACGCGGTGCTGGCGTTCGCCAGCCAGACCCGCGGCCTGGTGATGGCCACGCCGTCCTACGAAGTACCGCGCCAGGCGGCCGAATCGATCAAGGCGCCGGTGCATGAAGTTAACCTCGACGCCCAGCATGCCCACGATGTGCACGCCATGCTCGCTGCGGACCCACAGGCCGGCATGCTGTACCTGTGCAACCCCAACAACCCGACCGGTACGCTCACCTCGACCGAGGCTATCCGCCACGCTCTGGTGAATAAACCCAAGGGCAGCGTGCTGGTTGTGGACGAGGCTTATATCGACTTCTGCGACGCCCCCAGTTGCGTAAGTTGGGTCAAGGAACACCACGACCTGCTGGTACTGCGTACCTTCTCGAAGATCTATGGCATGGCCGGTGCGCGCCTGGGCCTGGCGATCGGCCACCCGGCGCTACTGGAGCGGTTGGCCGTGTTCGGCGGCGACAACGTCCCGGCCGGCGCCAGCTTGCTGGCCGCCCGTGCGAGCCTGGAAGACGCGCAACTGGTGGGCCAACGCAGAGCGCTCAATGCCAGGTTGCGCGATGAGACGATCGCCTGGCTCAAGGGCCGAGGCTTTACCTGCACCTTTTCCCACAGCAACTGCTTCATGATCGACGTGAAGCGCCCGGCAGAGCAGGTGATTGAGCAGTTGGCGGCACGGAATGTACTGGTCGGGCGGGTGTGGAAGGACTGGCCGCAGTGGGTGCGGGTGACGGTGGGCAATGAGCAGGAGATGGAGCGCTTTCGCGAGGCGTTCGCGGCGCAGGTCTAGCCCCTGGGTTTGCATCCGTTGCCTGGACAGGTAAGCCAGGCATGCTGCATGCTCGACCGGGTTGAATGATCAAGGAAGACACCTGTGCGACCTAATGGCCAACCCGATAAAAAATCGCCCATGCTGCCCGAGGATATGCGCCGCTTGCTCGATACCGAGCTGAGCCGCCGTGGCCTGGGACACTTCGAGGTCTACCAGTGTGGGCCGACGCTGGACCAAGCGCAGATTGTGTCCAATTACCCCGAGGCCATGGAGCCTTCCGACACGGCCGACGATTTCTACCGGCGTGGCGAGCTGGTTTCATTGACCCGTACGCGGATCAAACCATTTTTCTGGAGTGATGAACACCTGCTGGCCGTGGCCGATGAGGCGGTGCCGGTGCCGGGCCCCTACAAACCCGTTGGCGAGGGCGCCAGTTTTATCGTGCATGGCAATCGTGGCTTCTACTCGGTGCTCAATCTGTGCAGCTTCGGCGAACATCGGCAATTTCGCGAGACCGTGCTGGCCCATCAAAGTGAACTGCAGATGCTGTTGGTCTCGATGTACGACGAGGCCCTGGAAGATCACGCGGCGCCTGTCGAACAACAGGCGGTGCTGACCCCAAGGGAAACCGAAGTATTGTCCTGGGTCAGCCTGGGCAAGACCTACAACGAAGTGGCACTCCTGACGTCGATGACCTCCCATACGGTCAAGTTTCATATGAAGAATATCTTCGGCAAATTGCAGGTCAGCAACGGCAAATCAGCAATCGGCAAGGCCCTGCAATTGGGCTATATCCGCCACCCGGCCTGAGGCCGCAATCACCGCCTACCTGTCCAAATGGGTAGCTTGTTCGCCGCACAGTGCTGCATTAGTTTGCCCAGCTATGGAGTTTGGCGCCGGACACACCGGCGCCGCCATTGCGAAAGGACATCCGGATGAGCCGCTCTGCAGCTTTGCTCCACACCTGTGCCAGCGTGCTGCGCTGATGGGTACTTTTCACGCCTTGCGCGGCCTTAATGCGCGGTTGCAAGCATTGTTCATGATCACGCTGGTGTTCCGCACGGGCACCCTGGCGTTTCCTTTTTACGCGGCGTACCTGATTCATCAACACGCGATATCGGCAGGTACGGCAGGCCTGTTGGTCGGCGTGTATGGCGCGGGCGCCCTGTGTACCGACCTGATCATCGGCGCCGTGATCAAGCGGTTTTCGGCCAACCGGGTCATTCTCGGTTCGTTGTTGTTCAACGCGGTGTTGCTGCTGGTCATTCCCTCGGTGGATAACCTGCTCGCGCTGTTCCTGTTGTCGTTTCTCTGGGGGGCCTGTTACGAAGCCTTCACACCGGCCGCGTTCTCCGAGACAGTGGCTCACAGTAATCTTGAGTCACGCAAAGTGGCGTTTTCCTGCAACCGATTGGCGATCAACATCGGCATGGCCATCGGGCCGCTACTGGGCAGCTTGATCTTCCTCAGCAATGCCGATGCGGTCTTCTACATCAATGCCGTGCTGTCCCTGCTGGCCTTCGCCGCCTGCCTGCGGTTTGGTCGGTCTCGGCAGGCCACCCAAGGCGTACCTGTCGCCGTCAAAGGCGAGGGCTTGCCCGAGGTGGCGGCTCATGAGCGTTCGCGACTGCTGGTGATCCTGTTGGCAGCGCTGCCGGTGCACGTGGCTTACGCATTGCCGCCGACTTTTCTGTCGGCGTACATCATCAACTACACCCAATTGCCGGCCTATTACGTGGGCATCATCTTCTTTATCAATGCGTTGCTAGTGATTGTGTTTGAAGTGCCGATCAACCTGCGCATGGCGCACTTGTCGAGCAGTCGCTCGCTGATCATTGGCCTGTTGCTGGCAGGCTGCGGTTTCTTCTTGATGGGCTTTGGTCAGGTCGGCGCGCTGTTGGTGCTTGCTACGGTGTTGTGGAGCCTGGGCGAGATGATTGTGTTCCCCGCGATCACCCACTACGTCAGCAGCATTTCCAGCCGCGACAGCGTGGGCCGCAACCTTGGCTACTACTCGGCGGGCGTCAACATCGGCGTGATGATCGCGCCCTCGTTGGCGTTCATGTTGCTGGCCCGGCCAACCTTGCCGTCACCGTGGCTGCTGGCAGGCTGTGTGTTGTTGCTGTTCGCAATCGCCGTGGGGATGATGAAAAGCTCGGCGGTGTTGTGGAATAAAGAGGCGTAGACGGCAACCGGCGCTGCGCCTTGCGCGCGCGCCTGGTTGCGTCAGCTACTTACTGGGCGGCGATGGCGTAGCCGTCAAAGGCGCTTTGCTGTTGCAGCGCGGTCACGATGCTCTTGCGCGTGACCGGTTGCTCGGCGCCGCTGTTGTCGATGAAGGTTTCGCTCGCAAGTTCCGCCTCGCTGCCTTCGCCCACAAAGGTGAAACCCAGGAACTCCAGCGCTTCGCGGTCCACATTGAGCTTGGAGCGCGGCGTGCGCAGCGGCAAGGTGACGCTGATGCCATCCTTGCTGATCACAAACACTTCGGTGTCTTTCTTGGCGCGTGCAGCCTTGCCCTTGCCGGCGCTCGGGTTGCTGATGGCCTGGTGCGACTGGTTAAGCACTTTGAGGGCCAGGCCATAGACCAATTCCTGGAACTCGGGATCGTCCTTGAAGCTGGACAGGATGCGGCTGATCGAGAACTGGCTGCTCAGGTGTTCCAGGGCGGCGTTGTCTGCGGCTTCGGCGTCTTTCAATTGTTTGAGCTGGCCCATCAGGTCATAGGCTTTGTCATCGTCGAAGGCATCGTGGGCCTGGCGGATGGCAACGCGTAGCTCGCGGATCTGGTCGCTTTCCTTGGAGGTATGAAACGCGTCCAGCACCATCTCGCTGATGATCTTGGCGGCTGGCACATGCTGTGAAAGATTGATGGCGTTTTCGTATTCGGCTTTGGCGTACAGGGCGACTACGGATTCTTCGGCGGATTTTTCGGTGTAGGAATCAGACATTAAAATTTCACTGCGTAGTATGCGGAGAGACAAAAAAACGTCGGGCATTTTCAGCGGGTGAGGGGATCAGGTCAAGGCAGCCCGCTATTCGTCCAGCTGTGTGAGGCACGCCTGGAAGATATCCAGGCCTTCCTCCAACACCGCAGGTTCAATGGTCAGCGGGGCCAGCAAGCGCACGATGTGCCGCGACTTGCCGCTGGGCATCAGCAGCAAGCCAGCCTCTCGCGCCAGCTCCAGCAGTTGCGCCAGTTGCTTGGGAGCGGGTGTGCCGTCGGCGTGGGCCAGTTCAATGCCCCGCATGGCGCCGACACCGGTGAGGCGGCCCAGGTAGGGCGACAGTTGCTGCGCGCGCCAGGCTTCATAGCGACCCACAATCGCGGCCTCCTGCGCGACGCCCCAGGCGTGCAGGTTTTTGTCGCTCATCACCTCAAGGGTCGCCAGCGCCGCCGCGCAGGCGACGGGGTTACCGGAGTAGGTGCCGCCCAGGCCGCCTTTGGGCAGGTTGTCCATCAGCGCCTTGCGCCCGACCACTGCCCCCAGCGGCATGCCGCCGGCGATGCTTTTGCCGAGCAGCAGCAGGTCCGGCTCGATGCCCAGGCGCGAGAAGGCGAAACGCTGGCCGGTGCGACCAAAACCCGACTGGATTTCATCAATGATCAGCAGGATGTTGTGCTGGTCGCAGAAGCGTCGCAAGACTTGGGCAAACTCAGTGTCCAAGGCTAGAAAACCGCCTTCGCCCTGCACCGGCTCGATGATGAAGCAGGCCACATCGTTTATGTCGATTTCCACGCTGAACAGACGCTCCATCGCCTTCAGCGCGTCGGCGCAGGTCATGCCGTTATCGGTACTGGGGTAGGGCAGGTGATATACAGGGCCGGGCAGTACGCCGACCTTCTGCTTGTAGGGCGCGACCTTGCCATTGAGGTTGAGGGTCGCCAGGGTGCGCCCATGGAAGGCACCGTCGAAGGCGATCACCGCCGTGCGACCAGTGGCACCACGGGCGATCTTCAAAGCGTTCTCTGCCGCTTCTGCACCGCTGTTGGTGAGCATGCCGCTGACGGGGTAACCCACCGGGATAAAGGCGCTGAGGCGTTGCATCAACTCGATGTAGGGCGTATGCGGTGCGGCGTTGAACGCGTAATGGGTGAGCCGGGCCGCTTGCTCGCAAATGGCCGCCACCACGGCCGGGTGGCAATGGCCCAGGTTGAGCACGCCGATACCCCCGACAAAGTCGATGTAACGCTTGCCTGCAGCGTCCCAGACCTCGGCGTTTTTACCGTGACTGAGGCTGATGGGGTGAACGATGGAAATCGACTGGCTGATGCTAGCGTGACTCATGGCTCTGGGACTCGGCAGTGGTGGGCGCAGCGCTATCTAAGCCGCGCGCCCGGCCTTGCCGCAAACGAAATAAAGTCGCCGTGTCATTCCACCTTGGAAGGAGCTGCGACTATTCCGACACCCCATCCTTGCCCGCCGCCTTGGATCGGTACAAGGCTTGATCGGCCCGCGCCATCAGCGCAGCCGGGGACTCGCCCATGCGCCGCTCCACCACGCCCAGGCTCAGGGTAACGTTCAAGGCGCCCAAGGGGGCCGCCTCCTTGATTTTATGGCGAATCCTTTCGGCCAACTCTTTGGCCTCGTCCAGGCTGCTTTTGGGCAGCACCACCATAAACTCATCGCCGCCCCAGCGCGCCAGCAAGTCGCTTTTACGTACGCAGGCTTCCAGATGTTCCACTACCCGTATTAGGGTCTGGTCGCCGACGCCATGGCCGTATTGGTCATTGATCGGCTTGAAGTCATCGACATCCATGGCCACCAGTGCCAGGGGCAGGCGGAAGCGTTCGGCGCGGTCGCATTCCTCCAGCAGCACTTTTTCCAGGCGGTACCGGTTGGCGATGCGCGTCAGGGCGTCCCGCTCGGCCAAAGAGCGGTTTTCGTCCAGTTGCAATTGCAGTTGCTGGTTGACGCGCGACAACTCAAGCGTGCGCTCCGCGACCAGCGCTTCCAGGGATTGGTTGCGCTTTTGCAACTGTTCGATGGAGCATTTGCGCGTATGGATATCGCGGTGTGCGCCGACCATGCGCGCCACGGAACCGTCGGGGTTGCGGGCAATGACGTAGCCGCGGTCCTCGATCCAGAGGTACGTACCGTCTTCTTTTCGGCAACGGTATTCGGCCCGGTAATGAGCGGCGCGTTGGCTGATGTAGTCATCGAACACCGTCATCACGCGAGGGTAATCCTCGGGGTGGATCACGTTCTCCCAGGTGAAGACGCTGTTTTCCAGGGAGTGGTGGGAGTATCCAAGCATTTCGTACCAGCCGGGATTGCGGTAGACGAAGCCGGTATTGGCGTTCCAGTCCCAGATGCCGTCACTGACCAGTTCCATGATGGCGTGCAACAGGTCTACGTTAAGGTCGGAAACCTCATGGCGTAGCGGTTCTTTGCCGGATGTATCGTCCATCTGCACGCTTCCTGCGGGGGCTGGCGCCCAAGGCCAGTCATGGTTGACGCCGATACTCCGTGGCTGGCGCTACTGTACATCGGCGCTTGCGCGCTTTGAATAGGGCAGGTGTGCTGCTTTTGACGAGTGGCGAAACGCTATTTTTCTGGCGCCATCATCTTTGTTCGAGGCTTCCCATCAGCGTTGTGCTGGTAAATGGCTTGCGGTTGGCCCTGCTCATTGAAAAACACCTGGCCAATGCCCGCCGAGTTCCACAACCGCTCACCCGCTTCGGCGTGCTCTGGAATATAGGGCACCACCTGCATGGTGCGGCGGCGGGTAAACCAGTTAAGCGGCGAACGCGGGGAGTAGAGCCAGCGGTTGAGGCGGTCGAACCATTCCAGCAGGCGCGGCGGGAACTCGTTCTTGATGCCGCTGCTGGTGATTTGCCAGATATTGGGGCCGCCGTTGCGGTGGCGGATCAGCACTTGGTAGACAAACGAGTAATGCACATCACCGGAAAGGATCACGTAGTTACCCGGTGTGCGCGAGTGGCGGAAGATATTCAAAATCACTTGGGCAGCGCCGCGGTGGGCCATCCAGTTCTCGGCGTCCACCAGCAGTGGGAAGCCACACCAGCTGAAAACCTTCTGCACCGTCTCGATCAGCTTGACGCCAAAGACCGGCGCGGGCGAGACAATGATGGCTGACGGGTGGTCCAGTAGCGCTTGTTGCAGTTCGCTCAAGGCTTCCCAGTCCAGCAGGCCGGAAGGTTGCTTGAGGGTGAACTCGCTGCGCCAGCGTCGGGTGCGGGTGTCGAGTACCACCAGCGCCGGGGTGGTGGGCAATACGTAGTGCCACTGCTGGAATTTCAGCAGTGTGGTGACTAGCTCATCCTGCTGTGTGGCGTCCAGGTGGTTGTCTTGCGCCTGGTTGGCAAGTGCCTGGGTTTGGCTCACCAGTTCGCCAAACACCTTGGGCTGGTTGCCCCAGCCCTGGCATAAAAGATAGGCCATCAACGCATTACCGATGATGCGTTTGGAGAAGGGATGGCCGTAGGCAGTTTCTTCCCATTGGGCGCTGAGGTTCCAGTCGTCGGTGATGTCGTGATCATCAAAGATCATCAGGGTCGAGAGGTGGGCGAATACCCGGGCGACCCCTGGAAGGCCACTGCGAAATTGATCGATCTGTATCTGTTCGCGGGCATAACGCTGCTGTTCTTGCGCGCTCAGTTGCGGCGGTTGGGGGGAGATCAGTGTCCACGGTGTGGGCGACCAGGCCAGCAGGTACATGGCGATCACTTCGGCAAAGGTCACCAGGTGATTATCGGCGGTGCTGCTGGTGAAAATCGGTTTCTTCACGCCGCCGAAAAAGCGCTCACGCAAGGTCTCGTTACTGTCCAGCGCGGGGAGCAGGTCGGCGCGATGGTAATAGCTGGCGCGATGCCCGTAGAGGGCGGCACTGTCGTCAACCACGGCCCCTTCCAGGTATTCGTCGAACAGGCCCAGGCGCGCGATTAATTCATGAATTGCCCGCAGCATGGGCCCCGCGACGTCGTCGGCGTAGACCTGGTCGCCGCTCATCATCAGCAAGGCGGGGCGTTGTGCCACGGTGGGAGCTTGCGCCAGCAGACGATCAATGCACAGCAACCCGTCATCAGCGCGATGGTGAGGCTTGCGGCAGGAGCCGTGGACCAGTTGGTGGATGCGCCCATGCACGACGAAATCGGGCAGCGTGGCGCCTGCGTACAGCAGATGGGGTGCCCACTGGGCTATTCCGCAGCCGTCAATAAACAGGTCATAGTGGATGTTTACATCCAGAGGCAGGGCGTCAGTCAGGGGCACATCGATCAAGTGGATAAACGAATGGCGCCCGACGGGAACGATCTGACAATGTGCATGAAGGTGAATATCCAGCGTTGATCCCTGAGCGTGCTGCAGCCTCATAACCAGCTTCAGTTCCCGGCTCGCCACCAGCCATAGCACCACACGCTTTGGTTCCAGGCGGCGCAGCAACGGGCCGGCAAGTACGGGGGGAAGTGACTGCAGTTCAGGCATGACGCGATCGGCTCACTAATAAGACAAGCACTCAGTATAACGCTGAAAATGTCGGCATTTCGTCAACGAACGTCAGACAGTAATATGTTGTGGCTATTAATGAATAAGCAGCGCCCTGGGCGCTACTTATTTAGTAGTTGCGCTTAAGTAAGTTTACTCAAAGAACATGGCCTTTGCCGAGACTGTCCAAGCCACCACCATTACGTCTGCCGCCTCTGTCTGCGGTGACCCCATTGTCATTAATCGAATTATCGGGAGCGATTTGATCGAGGCTTCGTTTCGAGCGTGAGTTGACCTTCTCGCTGGCTTGGGTGTCTTGGTCGGGGGCGGATTGGGAAATGTAAGTATTGACGGGATTAAAGCCGGTAGAATTGAACACGGTAACGCCTCACTATTAATGGCATGGTTTACATGGCATGTTCTTCCCTGTAACAGTGCTCGGCGTAAGTTAGTGGAGTTCGGTGTTTTTTGCGAGGTGTTCTATGTTTCTGTTTGTGATGGGTGAGTTGGTTTTATTGTTGAATTTTGGTTGTTTTATTTTGAAACTTTTTTAAAGAAATGCAATGTTGTATGAGTATATGTTTGGTTTTCCGTCCTCGGTTATGGGGCAGCAGGGGCAATATGGTTGCCCCTGCCGGCAAATGGCTCAGTTGTTTGCCTCAATCGTCACCTTCGGTACGGTAAATCGAAACTCGCTGCCCTGACCCTGCTTGCTCTCGGCTTCGATCCTGCCGCCATGCGCCTTAACGATGCCTTGGGTGATATACAGCCCCAGCCCGCTGCCGGTGGGGTTGTTTTCAGTCTGGGTCCAATAGCGATCGAACACATGGGGCAAATCGTCCGGCGCAATGCCCTCACCGGAGTCGCGCACCGAAAATACAATCTCCTCGCCGGCGCTCATGGCGCTGATGCCGATGTTGCCCTGGCGCGGAGTGAACTTGATCGCATTGCCGATCAGGTTCGACAGCACCTGGAACAAGCGCTCCGGGTCGGCCTTGATTTGCAGGCCAGGCTCGACATTGAACGACAGGTCGATGCCCTTTTCCGAGGCCAAGGGCGCCAGCAGCGAATACGCCTCTTCAAAAATCTGGCTGACGTCCAGCGCCACCGGCTTGACCACATAGCGCCCGGCTTCGATTTTCGAGGTGTCGAGCAAGTCTTCCAGCAACACGTTCATGCGCCCGGCAGCCTGTTGCATGGTGTCAATGGCGGAAGATATGCGCCGTGAAGTGTGGGGACCATCGGAGCTGAAGGCTTTTTGCATCATGCCGCAGAGCATGGAGATGACGGTCATGGGGTTGCGCAGGTCGTGGGAAACCACCGCGACCAGCTCGTCCCGCGCACGCACCGCTTGTTGCTCGCGCAGCACTTGGCGGGACAGGTCGGTCTCCAGGGCCGAGCGGCGCAAATCGTTGGCGGCAAACAGGTCGCCATGGCTCCACTTGGTGGAGATACCAGCCATTTCCACTTTCCAGATTTCAAACGAGGTGCGTGGGCGAAGGCGCATGCCCGCGTCGCAGGTTTCCAGATTCAGCGGCTTCTGCGGGTCGCCACTCCAGTGGATGTTCTCTTTGACTTCCGGGCGAAACCACAGCACCCCGTTATCCACAGGCTTGGGCAAGCTCATGGCGAGCACGCCGCTGGCCACGCTCTGGTATTCGGCGGCCGGCGGATAAACCGAGGCCAGGTTATGGCTGGAAAATACCGGTGCGCCGTCGCCCTGCAACCACTTGTGCAGCGCGCGTATCTGCGCCGGTTCCGGGCAGTTGCCGTAGCGGTGTAATTGCTTGTCTTCGATGATCGCCACGCCGCCGGAGAGGGTCAGGTCCATCAGCAGTCGGCCTTGCTGGGCCAAGCCGTCGAATACGTTATTGGCAGAGGCTTTCATCGCCCGATCCAGCAGCGCCAGCGCTTCGACTTTCTCGTCGCGCTGGCGGCTCAGCTCCAGGGCCTCCATGGCACTGATCTGCAATGACAGCACCTGGCCGATGGTCTGGCAGGCCATGCGCAGGTCGTTGGGCACCAGCAGCGGCTCACGGTTGCCGCAACTGATCAGGCCCCAGAGTTTGTCGCCCTTCATCAGTGAAATACTCATGGACGACAACACGCCCATGTTCTGCATGTACTGGCAGTGAATCGGCGACACGCTGCGCAGGGTGGCGAAGCTCAGGTCCAGAGGCTGCCCGGTGTCCGGGCGCAATTTGGGCACCAGCGGTACCGGTTCGTAGGATGCATTCGGGATGATCCGTAGCCAGTTGGTGCGATACAGTTCGCGAGCCTGCTCGGGGATGTCGGACGCAGGGAAGAACAGCCCGTTGAACAATTCCATGGACGGCGCCGAGGCCTCGGCGATCACCTGACCATGGCCTTCCTCTTCGAAGCGATAGATGAGCACCCGGTCATAACCGGTCATGGCCTGGATTTCGTTGACGGTGATGGCGTAGAGCGCCTCCAAGGTCTTTGCCGATTGCAGGCGGTGCAGCATCTTGCCCAGGTCGCTGGTGCGGCCACTGTGCGCTCGGGGTTTGAAATCCTTGAGCCGTGGTTCGAATTCCAGCACTAACACGCCCTGATGGCGATGCAACAGGCCTTCGAACTGCTCACCCTTGAAGGTTATCAGCAGGGGCGGCGAGTCCAGGAATGCGCTGTCCTCGGCCATGGTTTGCACGGCCTGGGCGTACTCCTCGCCAATCAATCTGTGCAACGGTTGATCCAACAGCGCCTCGGGGGCGTGGCCGAACAACGTACCGACGTTGGCACTTACCTGAATGATGTTCAGGCCAGGTTCCGACAAGGTCAGCAGCACGCCGTGGGGCTGGATGGCCCCCGGAAAACGAATGGGTTCGTCGGCGCAGTTGGCAAGCAGCTCTTCAAAATCTTCGGGTTTCATAGCAATACCTCCTGGCTGTCGAGCCATTGCTCAAAGCCGCTGAATGTCGAGCGGGCCGCCATCACCGCGCGCACGGCGGCATCTGTATCCAGTGGCTGACGGCCCAGATAATCGAGGAAATCTTTCCAGCGCCGTCCGGTCTCGGCGCCGTATACATTGAGAAAGGCACCGCCGTTGTCGGCGTTCACATCCAGGCGCAGGGCTATTTCCCGGCGCAGCACTTGGCCGCCCAGGGTGGCGCCTTCCAGCACATACAGGGCGCCGAGGCACGCAGCTGGTGTGTCTAATACGGGGAGCTGGGTACAGCGAGGCAGGGCATGGATGGCGTGCTCAGTCAGGCCGAGCGCGTGCAGGTCATGGACCAGGGTTGGCGTTTTCACACGCAACGCAGACTCATATCCGTCGGGAATCAAACCGCTGTCATACAGCGCCGCTTCCATTGGCTGATAAAAGCCGTGGTACGCCTGCAGCAAGCGCCGATACCACTGGGCATCCAGGCGCTCGGAAAAAAACGGCAGGCGCTGTTCCAACGCCACATGCAGCAGGCCCGTGCCCGTGCGCAACGTTTCCAACAAGGAGGGCGCACTAACGTCATGGGCCTGTGAATGCATTCAATGAGCTCGAACTGTGGGCCTGTCGGCCATGAATGACGCGTGAAAATGGGCGACGATTCTACACGACTCATTGTCGTCAGCTGAACGCAGAAGCGAAAAGGCTGACCATCGGATCAGAAAAGTCGCTCCCTGCACCTTACATGACCGCAGAACTAGCCCTCAAGTTCGGTTGAAATGATATCGCGCTGCCATCAATCCCGGGACTGGCCCTAGTGCGTCAATGCTGTCTGCACGCACTCAAGCAAGTGGTCGGTACTCCAGGGCTTGGGCAGAAACCGCACGGAACTGCCCAGCTCGGCGGCGATTTTCGTATTACCTGAGGTCAGCACTACCTGTACTTCAGGCCACCGGTGGGCGACGACACGGCTCAAGTCATAACCATTGAGCAAGCCGGGCATTTGAATATCACTGACAATCAAATCCACCGGGTCATCGCCGCGCTCCAGGTAAATCATCCCTTCGTCTGCCGATGCAAACGATGTCACCACCGCACCAAAGTCTTCCAGCACATCCACCATCAACGCCCGAATGATCTCGTCGTCTTCCAATACCAAAATCGATGGCTGAGCCATGATCCTTACTCCACCATCAGGGGTTCAGTAAGGTGGAGTAGGGGTTGGGTATATAGGTTCGATTGGATGTTTTTTAAACGATGGGTGGTCATTTGGCTGCTTGTGAGCCATGGGCACGACAATCCGTTAAGGTGAACGCCACCCTGCCATCCAAGGAATGCCATGTTCGACCGTAACCCACTCGTGCCTGAACTGATCGTCACCCGCCTTGGCGCGAGCCTGGCGTTCTGGATCGAACAGTTAGGTTTTGCTATTGCCTATCAGCGCGCAGAAGAAGGCTTTGCCTACCTCGACCTTAACGGCGCGCAAATCATGCTCGAACAATACGGCCCCGAGGCCGGCCAGTGGCTTACCGCACCGTTGCAGCCCCCATTCGGGCGCGGCATCAACCTGCAAATCGATGTGCCCGCCGTAGCACCCATCCTGCAACGCTTGGCGCAGATCGGCTGGCCCTTGTTCCGCGATGTAGAGGACGCCTGGTACCGAGCCGGTGACGTGGAGGCCGGGCAGCGCCAGTTCATCGTGCAAGACCCGGACGGGTATCTGGTGCGTCTGGTGCAGCGGCTGGGAGAAAGGCCGGTCGAACAGGCATAATCCAAGGCAACAGCCGATAGGGAGACGTGAATGAAGTATGTGTTATTGACTCTCGCCCTGACCGTTATCGCCGCACCCGCGTTCGCTGCGGGCGACGCCGAGGCGGGCGGCAAATTGTTCACCAAGACCTGCGGCGGCTGCCACAGCATTGGTGAAGGCGCGCGGGGTGGTTTTGGCCCGGAACTGAACGGCATCATTGGCCGGCCTGCCGGTACCACTCAGGACTATCAGTATTCGGATGCGATGAAGAACTCGGGCGTGGTGTGGACGCGGGAAAAACTGGCGGCCTACATTGAAGACCCGAAATCGGTGGTCAGTGGCACGCGGATGATCTTCTGGGGGATCAGTGACCAGGAGAAGATTGAAAATATCCTGGCGTATTTGGAGACATTCCAGCCCAAGTGAGATGCCCAGGCTGGCACGCATCACCGTCCTCTGTCCTCTGTAGGAGCGAGCTTGCTCGCGAAAAGCTCACAGGCGTCGCATTCATTCAGGAAGCACGCGTGATCGTTGACGTTTTCGCGAGCAAGCTCGCTCCTACAAAAAAGCCTTGCTGAACCCGCGACGCAAGGTCCGGGTAAAAGGGTCGCGAGTTCAGCCAAGCACTCCCATAGCATCTTGGCATCGTGGGGTAGGTGCTCTGAAAAAATATCCCAATCAGAAAACTCAAGCGTATCAGGCATTTCTACCAAGCCGGTGATGGCGTCCCAAAAAGCATCCCAGTTTTGGCGATACCAGTTGGGAAAGTTGAGTGAAGTGCACAGCGTGGCGTGAAGTTCTTTGTGGTTCTGGATGCGGCTAAGGTCAATTTTGATGAGGGATGAACGGGTCACTTGTGCACCATTTGCTTTTTCATCTGCTATAGCTCAGGCTGAATTCTTTGAGTCATTACTCGTTTGAAACTTCGTAATCAAATGCGATGAAGTAGTCACTTTCTGAAAGAGCAATTTCATGAGAAAAGCGCGGCTGTATCACTGATAGCCATTCCCTGCGCAATTCAAACATGCCGTTATTGACTTCCGCTGCGCTCAACAACCCGAGCGTGGAAATCACCGAATAGTCATCTCCGCAGTCCGCTGAACTTTCCGTTCCTCTTAGCCTCTCTGTGGTTCTGTCGAACCATTCCAACCTTATTTTTAGTCCCATGTAGTCCTCACAAATATTTTTTGATGTTTCGTTTTTTGATCGGCCCTTTTAGCTGCTCGCCGCTTATGTGGTTGAACGCACCTATATGGCTCCCATCACTTGCTAGATAAACCTCCAGCTTCCCGTGCTGAGAGTCCCATTCATAGATCTTCCGACCTTTTTCCTCAATCCAGCGTTCTCTCAGCCCGGCGCCTCCTTGTCTGGGAGTCTTGGGTTTTGCTTTTATCAGTTTTTCAAAGCCAGTTATTTGTTCAGTGTTAGGCGCTTTGTGGTACTTGTGATCCCCAGCCTTGGCACCTACCACCACATACAGCGGCCGAACCCCCGACTCCGCCGGAAACACCAGAATAAAATCCCGATAGTCCGGTGGGTAAATAGGGTTAACCAGAATCTGCGCCGCCGTTCCCGTCGGTGGGTAGATCCAGATCACCGGTGCTTGCGGCGCAGCCTCCAATGCCGGAATACCTAAGGTGTCATTTGGATCAACGGAGGGCGTCCAGATCAGCTCTACGCCATTATTCAAATCTGCTACTAACTGGCCACTGCGGTTTTGAAATTGCACCACATCAATCATCTGCCAATCGGCATTGTTACCTGTGTAAAACCCATACCCCTTGAGCGTGCCGTCGTCGCGTTGCTCGATATGCAGCCGCATCTGCGAACGCGCTCGTTGCAGCGAACGCAATTGTTCCTCGTTGTAGAGCGCGCTATCACTTAGATCCGACGGCCAAGCCAGCGCTACCAACCCTGTCAACAGGCTACCAGCGACGGATGCGCTGACTGTGGCCGCCGATTCCAAAAACGCTGTACGCAATGCCAACTGCCCTAAGCCGGCTGGCAGTGCACTGCCGCTGATCTTGCGCAAGGCAACCGCGCCTCGGGCGTCCACTTCGCGCCCGCCCAACAGACTTAAATGGCTGTACTCCTTGATCAGTTCCAGTGGAACAAAACCGGTGGGGCTCGAGTAATGGGCGATACCGTCAGGCAGTTGGCATGGCTTGATGAAGACGCAGCCGGGAGGTTTGGCTGGTGTAGGTGGCGGGGCAGGGGATGGCTCGAAAAAATCGACAGTAGGCGAATACGGCATACGCGACGGTTGCCGGGTGAGGATTCGTCGCTTGAGTAACGCTTGTTCGGTGGGTGGATAAAAGCGTTCTGACATGACCGATTCACTTCCTTGCGCGAGGGAGTGAGCCTATGAGGGGGAGTCAGGAACCGATATCAGCTCAATTTTCAGTTGATGTGGGAAAAGTTGACTGGTACGTGAGTCGCCGGCATTGTTTCGAATATTGCGATTTTCGTTTGTTTCGTTTAGCGTTGGCCTCAACTGAATTGCGCAAGACCGGAGTTGCATCATGACCATCAACAACCTTCCAAAAACGATCCTTCCGCTGGAAAAAGAAGTCGAGGCGGCAGTGCAAGGCCAGCGTGAATTAGCGTCCCTATTGTCGACCAAATTTGAAACCCAGCGCATCGACATCTTCGACAAAGAAGATAAGCCACACAGGCTTGTACTCCCAACCTCCGCACTGCGCCTGCTGGTCGATATTCTGGGCGAATTGGCGCTCGGCAATGCCGTCAAGGTAGTGCCGGTTCATGCCGAGTTGACCTCGCAGGAGGCGGCCGACCTGCTTAATGTGTCACGCCCGCATTTGGTCAAAATGCTCGAGGACGGCGCTATCCCTTTTACAAAAACGGGTCGACATCGGCGAGTCCGCTTTTCGGATTTGATGGCGTTCAAGCAACGGCGTGACGAGCAAAGCCAAGAGGCAATGGAAGCGCTGGTTCAACAGGCCCAGGAGTTGGGAATGGGGTATGACGGATGAGGTGTTCGCCCTTTACTGCGGTATACGACGCTTGTGTTCTCTATCCTGCGGCACTTAGGGACTTACTCATGTGGCTTGGTTTGTCTGGTTTGTATCGAGCGCGATGGACTGCCCAGATTCAGGATGAGTGGAAGCGCAACGTACTCAAGAACCGACCCGATCTTACGGCGGCTCAGGTGGACTGCACGTCGGCGCTTATGGACATTGCGATACCTGACGCTCTGGTGACCGGATATGAGGACCTGTGTTCGAGTTTGGATTTACCAGATCCGGATGACCGGCATGTGTTGGCAGCGGCCATTCGAAGTAAAGCTGAGGTTATCGTGACCTTCAATTTGAAAGACTTTCCACCGCATGTATTGGCTGCCTATGACATTGAACCGATGCATCCGGATGACTTTATTTCGGATCTCTGGGATTTGGATCAGGCGGCAGTGTTGGGAGCAGCGCAGAAGCAGAGGAGGGCGTTGAAGAAGCCCGCGATGGAGGCGGGAAGCTATCTCGAAATGTTGATGCGGCAGGGCTTGGTGCAGACTAGCAAGGCAATGGGACCTTATGAAATGATGCTGTGAGCAGGATGAGCCCGGTGTACGTCAGTTGAACCACAATAAAAAAGACCTTGAAACGCCAATGTCTTTTTTATGCCTGTGGATCAACTCAGCAGGTGCTTGGAAATCAGCCGGGAGATTTCCACGATCGAGGTCTTGCCAGTGAATTCGAATTTCACCTTCCCCAACGACGAAAAGTAAATCTCCAACTCCGAATCAAGATCAAACGTCCCGGACGTTTCCACCGAGTACGCCACGATGTTTTTGTACGGCAATGAGGTGAAGTCCTTCTTGCTGCCGGTAATCCCTTGCACGTTCACCGCGATGATGCGTTTGGTGGTGAACACGACGCCGTCGCGCATGGCCTTGTAGGCGTCGACCACTTCTTCGCCGTCCAGCAGCAGGGCCGCTACGCGCTCGGCGTATTCGTCGTTTTGCTTGAGCTTGAAAAAGCCTTTGTTGTTGAAGTCGATCATGTGCCTGTCCTGGGTAGGTGGTGCCGCCGGTGTATGACGTTTTGCTTGCGGATCTGTATCTAACGCCTGGGCCTTCAAGCCCCTAGCATGACGCTCAACACGACCGCGTCGGCGAAGGATTTCACGCTGGCAGCTTAAAAAACCAGGAGCCAATCCATGCCTGATATGTCCAGCTTGCTCGCCTACGGCCTGATTTCACTCGGCATGGTACTGACACCGGGGCCGAACATGATCTACCTCATTTCCCGCTCCATCTGCCAGGGGCGCACGGCCGGGTTGATTTCCCTGGGCGGGGTGGCGCTGGGGTTTGTGGTGTATATGGTGTGCGCGGCGCTGGGTATCACGGCGTTGGTGATGGCGGTGCCGTTTGCCTACGACGCGCTGCGGCTCGGCGGGGCGCTGTATCTGGTGTACCTGGCCTGGCAGGCGGTCAAGCCGGGTGGGCGTTCGCCATTCCAGGTGCGCGACTTGCCCAAGGACAGCCCGCGCAAGTTGGTTACCATGGGGCTGGTCACCAACCTGCTCAATCCCAAAGTGGCGGTGATGTATTTGTCGTTGCTGCCCCAGTTCATCGACCCTAACGGTCATGGCAGTGTGCTGGTGCAATCCCTGGCGCTGGGCTCCCTGCAGATTCTTATCAGCGTGAGCGTCAACGCGGTGATTGCCTGCATGGCGGGTTCCATCGCGGTGTTCTTCGTCACCCGGCCTGGTTGGCAGGTGCTGCAGCGCTGGCTGATGGGGTCGGTATTGATGGGCTTGGCGGTGCGGATGGCGGTGGAAGGGCGCAAGTAAGTCCACGTCACAGGATGGCTTTCAGGTAATCCTTGAGTGCGTGGAGCGGGGCGTCGAGTATTTCCAGGGTCGGTGCTTCGCGCACGTTCGTTGCGAGCCGCTGCAACTCGCGACCCATGACGGTATCGGCGCCACCCAGGGTGTCGAGTGCCAGAGACAGGCATTCATCGAGCTTCACTTGGATCTCGGCCAGGTTTCCCTGGCGCACCAACAACCCGAACACCTCGCGATCATAGCCCTCCATCACGGGATCATCGCGCAGCAACGGGCTACCGTCGTCAGTCTCATGCACCAGCTTCAATGCAAACAACGCAACCGCTTCAAGCGTCAACTCCATGGTCCCGCTCCCTCCACTGCCACGCCTGGCACTTTTTTGCAGGCGAAAAAAAAGACCTTGAATTTCAAGGTCTTTTTTTAAGATGGTGCCCCGAGGGAGACTCGAACTCCCACTCCTTTCGAAAACGGATTTTGAATCCGCCGCGTCTACCAATTCCGCCATCAGGGCTCAATGGCGGCGAAGTATAGAGATGAGATTACCGTTGGTCAATCACGTTTCATGGTCTATTTTCACTATTTCCGCTAGACTTCCCGGCCCTGCTAGACGAACCCCATCATGCGCGTTGCTGACTTTACTTTTGAGCTCCCTGATTCGCTGATCGCTCGCCACCCTTTGGCCGAGCGTCGCGCCAGTCGACTGCTGACCCTGGACGGGGTCAGCGGTGCCCTCGCACACCGTCAATTCACTGATTTGCTTGAGCATTTGCGCCCAGGCGATCTGATGGTTTTCAACAATACCCGGGTGATTCCGGCGCGGCTGTTTGGCCAGAAAGCATCCGGCGGCAAGCTGGAAATCCTGGTGGAGCGGGTGCTGGACAGCCACCGCGTGCTCGCCCATGTGCGCTCCAGCAAATCGCCCAAACCGGGGTCGAGCATCTTGATTGAGGGCGGTGGCGAAGCCGAGATGGTCGCGCGCCACGATGCCTTGTTCGAGCTCAAGTTTGCCGAAGAAGTGTTGCCGTTGTTGGAGCGCGTCGGCCATATGCCGTTGCCTCCTTATATAGACCGCCCCGATGAAGACGCGGACCGCGAGCGCTATCAGACCGTGTACTCACAGCGCCTCGGCGCCGTCGCCGCCCCGACTGCCGGGCTGCATTTCGACCAGCCATTGCTGGATGCGATTGCCGCCAAGGGCGTCGACACGGCCTATGTGACCCTGCACGTGGGGGCCGGTACGTTTCAGCCGGTGCGTGTGGATAACATCGAAGACCACCATATGCACAGCGAGTGGCTGGAAGTCAGCCAGGACGTGGTGGATGCGGTGGCGGCGTGCAAGGCGCGTGGCGGTCGAGTGGTTGCCGTGGGCACCACCAGTGTGCGTTCGCTGGAGAGTGCAGCGCGTGATGGCGTGCTCAAGCCGTTCAGTGGCGACACCGATATCTTCATTTTTCCAGGGCGACCCTTTCATGTGGTCGATTGTCTGGTCACCAACTTCCATTTGCCGGAATCCACGCTGTTGATGCTGGTGTCGGCATTTGCCGGTTACCCGGAAACCATGGCTGCCTACCAGGCCGCCATTGCTAACGAGTACCGTTTTTTCAGCTACGGTGATGCGATGTTTATCACCCGTAACCCGGCGCCGCGCGGCCCTGAGGACAACTTATGAGTCGTATGTCGTTTGAATTGCTCGCTACGGACGGCAAAGCCCGTCGCGGCCGCCTGACCTTCCCACGCGGCACTGTGGAGACCCCGGCCTTCATGCCGGTCGGCACCTACGGCACCGTCAAAGGCATGTTGCCCCGCGACATCGTCGCCACCGGTGCCGAGATTATCCTCGGCAATACCTTCCACCTGTGGCTGCGTCCGGGCACGGAAGTGATCAAGAAGCATGGCGACCTGCATGACTTCATGAAGTGGCAAGGCCCGATCCTCACCGACTCCGGTGGTTTCCAGGTGTTCAGCCTGGGCGCCATGCGCAAGATCAAGGAAGAGGGCGTGACCTTCGCCTCGCCGGTCGACGGCGCCAAGGTGTTCATGGGCCCGGAAGAGTCGATGCAGGTACAGCGTGACCTGGGCTCGGACATCGTGATGATTTTCGACGAGTGCACGCCATACCCAGCCGATGAAGACGTGGCGCGTATCTCCATGGAGCTGTCGCTGCGTTGGGCCCAGCGTTCGAAGAACGCCCATGGCGATAACACGGCGGCGCTGTTCGGTATTGTCCAGGGCGGCATGCATGAAAGCCTGCGCAAACGCTCGCTGGAAGGCCTCGACAAGATCGGCTTCGACGGCCTGGCCATCGGCGGTCTGTCGGTGGGCGAGCCCAAGCACGAAATGATCAAGGTGCTCGATTACCTGCCAGGCCTGATGCCCGCAGACAAACCTCGTTACCTTATGGGCGTTGGCAAACCGGAAGATCTCGTAGAGGGTGTGCGCCGCGGTGTGGACATGTTCGATTGCGTGATGCCAACCCGTAATGCCCGCAATGGGCATCTGTTCATCGATACAGGCGTGCTGAAGATCCGTAACGCGTTCCATCGCCATGATGATTCGCCGCTGGATCCTACCTGTGACTGCTACACCTGCCAGAACTTCTCCCGTGCTTATCTGCACCATCTGGACAAGTGTGGGGAAATGCTGGGTAGCATGTTGAATACCATCCACAATTTGCGTCATTACCAAGTCCTGATGGCTGGTTTGCGCGAGGCTATTCAACAGGGTACATTGGCCGCCTTCGTCGATGCCTTCTATGCCAAGCGTGGCCTCCCTGTGCCGCCCTTGGACTGAGTTTTCCGACCCTAAGATTCACTATTTGCAACTGGAGTGCTAAATGAGCTTTTTTATCTCTAACGCCATGGCTGACGCCGCTGCGCCTGCTGCTGCCGGCCCTATGGGCGGTGGTTTCGAGTGGATTTTCCTGGTCGGCTTCCTGGTCATTTTCTACCTGATGATCTGGCGTCCACAGGCCAAGCGCGCCAAAGAGCAGAAAAACCTGCTGGGCAGCCTGCAAAAAGGCGACGAAGTCGTGACCACTGGCGGTATCGCCGGCAAGATCACCAAGGTTTCCGATGCTTTCGTGGTACTGGAAGTCTCCGACACCGTGGAAATGAAGTTCCAGAAGGGCGCCATCGCCGCCACGCTGCCTAAAGGCACGCTCAAAGCGATCTAAGTAACAACCTTTACCAATCGACGGGGCGCGCAAGGCGCCCCGCGTTATAAGCGGGCGGCGTGATGCTGAACAAATACCCTCTGTGGAAATACGTACTGATCCTGGCGGTGCTGGCGATCGGTTTTATTTATTCCGCTCCCAATCTCTATCCTGATGACCCGGCGATCCAGATCTCTGGCGCCAGCACTTCGCTGCAGGTCAATCAGGCTGATCTGGACCGTGCGAGCAAAGCGCTCAACGACGCGGGCATCCAGGTTAAAGCGGCAACCTTGGCGGCTGGTTCCAAAGGCGGCTTGTTGCGCCTGACCAAGCAAGAAGACCAATTGCCGGCCAAGGATGTCGTACGCAAGGCCATGGGTGACGACTACGTTGTCGCGCTCAACCTGGCCCAGACCACGCCACAATGGCTGCGCAGCATTGGCGCGCACCCGATGAAGCTGGGTCTGGACTTGTCCGGTGGTGTGCACTTCCTGCTGGAAGTCGACATGGACAAGGCCCTGGACGCACGTCTGAAGGTCTACGAAGGCGACGTGAAGAGCCTGCTGCGCAAAGAGAAGCTGCGTTATCGCAGCCTGCCGCAGCTCAACGGCGCCATCCAGCTGGGCTTTGCTGACGAAGCATCCCGCGAACAGGCCCGTGCGCTGATCCGCAAGAACTTCAATGACTTCGACATCGTACCGGCCGACCTCAATGGTCAAGCGGTGCTGCGTCTGGCGATGAGCCCGGCCAAGATCGCTGAAATCCGCGAATACTCCATCAAGCAGAACCTGACCACGGTCCGTAACCGCGTCAACGAGCTGGGTGTAGCCGAGCCGATCGTGCAGCGCCAGGGCGCCAACCGCATCGTGGTTGAGCTGCCAGGCGTACAGGACACCGCTGAAGCCAAGCGTATCCTCGGCAAGACCGCCAACCTGGAGTTCCGTCTCGCGGCAGACCCAGGCGCTACGCGTGCCACTTCCGAAGAATTCGAATTCCGCGAAGGCAACCGCCCTCCAGCGCTGATCGAGCGTGGCTTGATCATCACCGGTGACCAGGTGACCGACGCCAAGGCCGGTTTCGGCGAGCACGGCACGCCTGAAGTGAACATCCGTCTGGATGGCCACGGTGGCGAACTGATGAGCCGCGCCACGCGCAGCAACGTCGGTCGCAGCATGGCGGTGATCTTCATCGAGCAACGCCCGGTGACCACCTACACCAAGCAGATGGTCAATGGCGTCGAGAAAGACGTGCCAGTGCAGACCTTCAAGGAAGAGAAGAAGATCATCAGCCTGGCGACCATCCAGTCGCCGCTGGGTGCTCAGTTCCGTATCACTGGCCTGAACGGCCAGGGCGAGTCTTCCGAGCTGGCGTTGCTGCTGCGTGCCGGTGGCCTGGCGGCACCGATGTACTTCGCTGAAGAACGTACCATCGGCCCGAGCCTGGGTGCCGACAACATCACCAAGGGTGTCGATGCGGCGCTGTGGGGTATGTTGTTCGTGTCGCTGTTCATCATCGCCATCTACCGCTTCTTTGGTGTGATCGCCACTGTCGCCCTCGCGGGCAACATGGTGATGCTGCTGGCCTTGATGTCGTTGCTGGGCGCCACACTGACCCTGCCAGGTATCGCCGGTATCGTACTCACCATGGGTATGGCGGTGGACGCCAACGTGCTGATCTTCTCGCGGATTCGTGAAGAGATCGCCGCCGGCATGACCGTACAGCGTGCAATCAACGAAGGCTTCGGCCGGGCATTTACCGCGATCCTCGACTCCAACCTGACCACCTTGTTGGTCGGCGGGATTCTCTTCGCCATGGGCACGGGCCCGGTGAAAGGCTTTGCGGTGACCATGTCCCTCGGGATCTTTACCTCGATGTTCACGGCCATCATGGTGACCCGCGCAATGGTCAACCTGATCTTTGGCGGGCGTGACTTCAAGAAGTTGTGGATTTAAGGGGCTGCCATGTTACGTACAATCAACTTCATGGGCGTTCGCAACGTTGCGTTCGGCGTCACCGTGCTCCTTACCGTTCTGGCGTTGTTCAGCTGGTTCCATAAGGGCCTGAACTACGGCCTGGACTTCACCGGCGGTACGCTCATCGAGCTGACCTACGAGAAGCCGGCCGACGTTACCCTGGTGCGCAGCGAGCTGGTCAAGGCCGGCTATCACGAAGCCGTTGTGCAGAGCTTTGGTGCCACCACCGACCTGCTGGTGCGCATGCCTGGCGAAGACCCGCAACTGGGTCACCAGGTAGCCGAGGCCTTGCAGAAGGTCGGCGGCGATAACCCGGCGTCGGTCAAGCGCGTTGAGTTCGTCGGCCCGCAAGTGGGTGAAGAACTGCGCGATCAGGGCGGCCTCGGCATGCTGATGGCGCTGGTCGGCATCATGATCTACCTGGCATTCCGCTTTCAGTGGAAGTTCGGTGTCGGCGCCATTGTGTCGCTGATCCACGACGTGGTCGTGACCGTGGGTATCCTGGCCTACTTCCAGATCACCTTCGACCTGACCGTACTGGCGGCTGTGCTGGCGATCATTGGTTACTCGCTCAACGACACCATCGTGGTATTCGACCGGGTTCGTGAGAACTTCCGCGTACTGCGCAAGGCGACGTTGATCGAGAACATCAACATCTCCACCACCCAGACCCTGCTGCGGACCATGGCGACGTCGATCTCTACCTTGCTGGCGATTGCTGCGCTGATGATCTTCGGTGGCGACAACCTGTGGGGCTTCTCCCTGGCGCTGTTTATCGGCGTTCTGGCGGGTACCTACTCGTCGATCTACATCGCCAACGTGGTGCTGATCTGGCTGAACCTCAACAGCGAAGACTTGATCCCTCCTGCCGCTACCGACAAGGAGGTCGACGACCGTCCTTGATGGGCGTTTGTTGATCCGCTGTTACAAGAAAGGCGCGAGTATTGAACTCGCGCCTTTTTTTTTGCTCCAAGGCTGGGTATAGCGCGGATCTTTCGGTCCGCTTGTGATGGTCAGGAGGTTCATGTGAACAAGTCGTTGCTGGTTGGTGCGGTATTGGGTGCTGTCGGTGTGACTGCCGGAGGCGCTGTTGCCACCTACAGCCTGGTAAAAAGCGGCCCTGAGTATGCGCAAGTACTGGCGGTGCAGCCGGTTAAAACCCAGATCAAAACCCCGCGTGAGGTCTGCAAGGACGTCACCGTGACCCGGCAACGTCCGGTGCAGGACCAGCATCAAATCGCCGGTACCGTGGTGGGTGCCCTTGCGGGTGGCCTGCTGGGCAACCAGATTGGTGGCGGTAACGGTAAGAAGCTGGCCACCGTGGCCGGTGCGGTCGGTGGTGGCTACGCCGGTAACAAGGTTCAGGAAGGTATGCAGAACCGCGATACCTACACCACTACGCAAACTCGCTGTAACACCGTTAACGACATCAGTGACAAGGTGGTCGGTTATGACGTGCGTTACAACCTGGACGGCAAGGAAGGTACCGTGCGTATGGAGCGCGACCCTGGCAGCCAGATCCCGGTGGATAAGGAAGGTCGTCTGATCCTCGGTCAGAACCAGCAGTAATCCCCAGGTCTGGTTTCGATCCAAGTGTGGGAGCTGGCTTGTCTGCGATAGCGGTGGGTCAGTAACTAATCAGTTGGCTGGCAGCCCGCCATCGCAGGCAAGCCAGCTCCCACATTGGATTGTATTGAGTCAGTTGGAATTGGTTTTTTGCTAAATCCCACGCATAAAAAAAGCACCCCGCGGGGTGCTTTTTTGTGCTCGCTCGCTTAGCGCTTCAGCGAAGCCGGCAGGTGCGGCTGGATCGCCGTCAGTACTGCCTTGAAGCATTTGGTGTTGCCAGCCACGACGTGGCCTTTCTCCAGGAAGTCATGACCACCGGTGAAGTCGCTCACCAGGCCGCCTGCTTCCTGAATCAGCAGGGCGCCTGCTGCCATGTCCCACTCGGACAGGCCCGACTCCCAGAACGCATCAAAGCGACCGGCGGCTACATACGCCAGGTCCAGGCTGGCTGCACCGGCACGGCGGATGCCGGCGGTCTGGCCAACCAGGGCGCGGAACATGCCCAGGTAGTTCTCCAGGTTGTCCATCTGGTCGTCACGGAACGGGAAGCCGGTACCCAGCAGGGCGCCTTCCAGGCTGGTGCGGCCGCTGACACGCAGGCGGCGGCCGTTCAGTTGGGCGCCACGGCCACGGCTGGCGGTGAATTCTTCCTGGCGAACCGGGTCCAGCACAACGGCGTGTTCCAGGCGGCCACGGTATTTGCAGGCGATGCTCACGGCAAAGTGCGGGATGCCGCGCAGGAAGTTGGTGGTGCCATCCAGTGGGTCGATGATCCACAGGTAGTCTTCACCTTCGCCACTGCCTTTGTGCAGGCCGGTTTCTTCACCGAGGATGCCGTGGGTAGGGTAGGCCTTGCGCAGGGCGTCGATGATTTTCTGTTCGGCGGCGCGATCCACCTCGGATACATAATCCTTGGCGTCTTTTTCGTCGACCTTGATGGTATCCAGGCGCTCGATGGAGCGGAAGATCAATTCACTGGCGCTGCGGGCGGCGCGCAGCGCGATATTCAGCATGGGCTGCATGGATAGGTCACCTAAGGTTGTTAAAGAAAGCCGAGCATTCTAGCAGAAACTTTCCTCAGGTGAAGGACGACGTTCGCTTTCATGGCATAACCTTAGGCGGTTCTGTAAGATTTGCTCCCCTTTCCTGTGTCCGCGAGCGCCTCCCTTGCTGCAAAACATTCGTGTCGTCTTGGTCAATACCAGTCATCCCGGCAACATCGGCGGGGTGGCGCGAGCCATGAAAAACATGGGGCTGACGCGCCTGGTGCTGGTCGAACCGCGGGTATTCCCGCACCACGAGGCTGATGCCCGTGCGTCCGGTGCCAATGACTTGCTTGAAAATGCCCAAGTGGTCGCCACCTTGGAGGATGCCTTGGTCGGCTGCAATCTGGTGCTCGGCACCAGCGCCCGTGATCGTCGTATCCCTTGGCCGCTGCTGGATCCGCGTGAATGCGGCACCAAAATGGTGGAAGAGGCTGCTGGCGGTGCTGAAATCGCCTTGGTATTCGGCCGTGAAGACTCCGGCCTGACCAACGAAGAGCTGCAGCGATGTCATTACCACGTGCATATTCCCTCAGACCCTGAGTTCAGCTCGCTGAACCTCGGGGCTGCGGTGCAGGTGCTGACTTATGAAGTGCGCATGGCCTGGCTGGCCGCTGCTGGCCAGCCGAGCAAAATGGAAAAGGAAGAGGTTGCATCGACCAAAAGTGGCGAGTTGGCCACCATGGACGAGCTGGAACGGTTCTATGAGCACCTGGAGCAAACCCTGGTCGCCATCGAATTCCTCGACCCTGAAAAGCCACGGCACTTGATGGCGCGCCTGCGTCGTTTGTACGGCCGCAGCTCGGTGAGCCGGGCTGAAATGAACATATTGCGTGGCATCCTCACGGAAACCCAGAAAGCGGCCCGTGGTGAGCTTCTTGAGCGGAAGGATTAAAAATGTTCGAGCGTTTGCGAGAAGATATCCAAAGTGTTTTCCACCGTGACCCGGCGGCGCGCAACGCCTTTGAAGTGCTGACCTGCTACCCGGGCATGCACGCGATCTGGATCCACCGCTTGTCCGGCGCCCTGTGGGGCATGGGCTGGAAGTGGCTGGCGCGGCTGGTATCGAACTTTGGGCGTTGGTTGACCGGTATCGAGATCCATCCGGGTGCCAAGGTAGGTCGTCGGTTCTTTATCGACCACGGCATGGGTATCGTGATTGGCGAGACGGCCGAGATCGGCGATGACGTCACCCTCTATCAAGGCGTCACCCTGGGCGGCACCACCTGGAATAAGGGTAAGCGCCACCCAACGCTGGGCGATGGCGTGGTAGTAGGGGCGGGCGCCAAGGTGCTCGGGCCGTTTACCGTGGGTGCCGGCGCCAAGGTTGGCTCCAACGCGGTAGTGACCAAGGCTGTGCCGCCGGGTGCTACGGTTGTGGGCATTCCAGGCCGCATCATCGTCAAGCCGCAAGTCGGTGATGAGCAAGAGGCCAAGCGCAAGGCGATGGCCGAGAAGATTGGTTTCGATGCCTATGGCGTCAGTGAAGATATGCCCGACCCGGTGGCTCGTGCGATTGGTCAATTGCTTGATCATTTGCAGGCGGTGGACGGCAAGCTGGAGGGTATGTGCGGGGCGCTGAAGGAGTTGGGCAGCCCGTACTGTGCCAAAGACTTGCCTGAACTGCGTGAGGAAGATTTTGCTGAAATCAAGGACGAAGCCGCTACCACCAAGGCAGGCTGAACGCGGTCTCTTGTGGGAGCTGGCTTGCCTGCGATAGCTGTCTATCAGCTTGCTTATAGATTGCTGGCCCACCGCAATCGCAAGCAAGCCAGCTCCCACATTTGATCTCCATTGGTTCGGTGGTCTTGCAGCAGGCCTGGTTGCGCTGTTCGATCCCACCCCATCCTGCTATGATTCGCGCGCCCTTTTTACGGGTAATCCTGACTAAAGTACTAGGTCTTATAGTTGACTTAAATACTCGGGAATCGCATACTTGCTCCCATTCTGAAACACCTTGGTACTTGTCCATGAGACTGACTACAAAAGGCCGATACGCGGTGACCGCCATGCTCGACTTGGCCTTGCACGCGCAAACTGGGCCGGTGTCCCTGGCCGATATCTCCGAGCGCCAAGGCATTTCCCTGTCCTATCTCGAGCAGTTGTTCGCCAAATTGCGCCGTAGCAATCTGGTTTCCAGCGTTCGCGGTCCGGGTGGCGGCTATCAGCTGTCCCGCGACATGCAGGGTATTCAGGTGGCCCAGGTGATCGACGCGGTCAACGAATCCGTCGATGCCACCAAATGCCAGGGTTTGGGTGACTGCCATGCCGGCGACACCTGCCTGACACACCACTTGTGGTGTGACTTGAGCCTGCAGATCCATGAGTTTTTGAGTGGTATCAGCTTGGCTGATCTTGTGACTCGCCGTGAGGTGCAAGAAGTAGCCCAGCGTCAGGACCAGCGCCGTTGCAACACCAAGGCGCCGCGTCTGGACAAGATCGAAGCGTCCGCCGTCGAGTGACAGCCGAAGAGCTAACGGCACGCCAGCCAGCCTGATTTAGGAGAAAGTCCATGAAATTGCCGATTTACCTTGATTACTCAGCGACCACCCCGGTTGATCCGCGTGTCGCGCAAAAAATGAGCGAATGCCTGCTGGTCGACGGAAACTTCGGCAACCCGGCCTCCCGTTCCCACGTATTCGGCTGGAAAGCCGAGGAAGCGGTCGAGAACGCTCGTCGCCAGGTCGCTGACCTGGTCAATGCCGACCCGCGCGAAATCGTCTGGACCTCCGGTGCCACCGAGTCCGACAACCTGGCTATCAAGGGCGCGGCGCATTTCTACGCGACCAAAGGCAAACACCTGATCACCACCAAGATTGAGCACAAGGCTGTCCTGGACACCATGCGCCAACTGGAGCGTGAAGGTTTCGAGGTCACCTACCTTGAGCCAACCACCGACGGTATCGTCACCCCGGCGATGATCGAAGCTGCGATGCGTGAAGACACCATCCTGGTTTCGGTGATCCACGTGAACAACGAAATCGGCACGATTAACGACATCGCCGCCATCGGCGAGCTGACCCGCTCCAAGGGTGTGTTGCTGCACGTCGACGCTGCTCAGTCCACCGGCAAGGTCGATATCGACCTGTCCAAGCTGAAAGTCGACCTGATGTCGTTCTCGGCCCACAAGACTTACGGCCCTAAAGGCATCGGCGCGCTGTACGTGAGCCGCAAGCCTCGCGTGCGCATCGAAGCCACCATGCACGGCGGCGGTCACGAGCGCGGCATGCGTTCGGGCACCCTGGCGACCCACCAGATCGTCGGTATGGGCGAAGCTTTCCGTGTAGCCAAGGAAGACATGGCTGCCGAAAACGTGCGCATCAAGGCCCTGAGTGATCGCTTCTACAAGCAGGTGGAAAACCTTGAAGAGTTGTACATCAACGGCAGCATGACCGCCCGTGTACCGCACAACCTGAATTTGAGCTTCAACTACGTTGAAGGCGAGTCGCTGATCATGGCGCTCAAGGACCTGGCGGTATCGTCCGGTTCGGCCTGCACTTCGGCGTCCCTTGAGCCTTCGTACGTACTGCGCGCCCTGGGCCGCAACGACGAACTGGCCCACAGCTCTATCCGCTTTACGTTCGGCCGCTTCACCACTGAAGAGCAAGTCGACTACGCCGCGCAGAAGGTCTGCGAAGCCGTCAACAAGCTACGCGTTCTGTCGCCACTGTGGGACATGTACAAAGACGGTGTCGATATTTCCAAGATCGAGTGGGCGGCACACTAACTATAGAAGCCGCCACCCAAGCTCTGTAGGAACGTGGCGGAAAACGCAGGCGTTTCTACAGGGTTCCAGAGCGGCCCTGATGAGTGAGGATTCAGTACCATGGCTTACAGCGAAAAGGTCATCGACCACTACGAAAACCCGCGCAACGTCGGCAAGATGAACGCGGAAGATCCAGATGTCGGCACCGGCATGGTCGGCGCCCCGGCGTGCGGCGATGTGATGCGCCTGCAGATCAAGGTCAACGATGCTGGCGTTATTGAAGACGCCAAATTCAAGACTTACGGCTGCGGTTCGGCCATCGCATCCAGCTCCCTGGCGACCGAATGGATGAAAGGCAAGACCCTGGATGAGGCTGTCACTATCAGCAACACCCAGCTGGCCGAAGAACTGGCGTTGCCGCCGGTGAAAATCCACTGCTCCGTACTCGCTGAAGATGCCATCAAGGCAGCCGTTCGCGACTACAAGCAGAAGAAAGGCTTGATCTAAGCATTTGGCGACGAGTAAGGAGTCAACGATGGCTATCAGCATGACAGAAGCGGCTGCGCAGCACATTCGCCGCTCCCTGAATGGGCGCGGTAAAGGTGAGGGGATTCGTCTGGGTGTACGCACCACGGGCTGTTCCGGCCTTGCCTACGTGCTGGAGTTTGTCGACGAGGTGGTTGAAGAGGATCAGGTGTTCGAAAGTCACGGCGAGAAAGTGATCATCGACCCCAAGAGCCTGACCTACCTGGACGGCACCGAACTCGATTTCGTCAAGGAGGGGTTGAACGAAGGCTTCAAGTTCAACAACCCTAACGTGCGCGGTGAATGTGGCTGCGGCGAAAGCTTCAACATCTGAGGCTACTCGTGGGTACTCCTTGTCATTTCGCTTTATTCGAGCTGCAGCCGAGCTTTCGGCTGGACCTTGAGCAGCTCGCCACGCGCTACCGTGAATTGGCGCGTGGGGTGCATCCGGACCGCTTCGCTGACGCTTCCGAGCGTGAGCAGCGCTTGGCCCTTGAGCAATCGGCCAGCCTCAACGAAGCCTATCAGACGCTCAAAAGCCCCGCGAAACGCGCGCGTTACCTGCTCGCCCTGTGCGGTGGCGAGTTGCCGTTGGAAGTTACGGTGCACGATCCGGACTTCCTCATGCAGCAGATGCAGTGGCGCGAAGAGCTCGAAGACTTGCAGGACGAAGCCGATATAGCCGGTGTTGCGGTCTTCAAGCGTCGTCTGAAAACCGCCCAGGATGAGCTCAACGAAAGCTTCGCAGCCTGTTGGGATGATGCGGCGCAACGCGAACAGGCCGAACGCCTGATGCGGCGAATGCAGTTTCTCGACAAGCTCACCTACGAAGTGCGCCAGCTAGAAGAGCGCCTCGACGATTAACCCAGTGCTGCCCGTGATGCACGCCTGATAGACAGATAAGACCTGATTACCATGGCTCTACTGCAAATCGCCGAACCCGGCCAAAGCCCTCAACCGCACCAGCGTCGCCTGGCGGTCGGGATTGACCTGGGCACCACCAATTCCCTGGTTGCTGCCTTGCGCAGCGGCCTGTCCGAACCGCTGCCCGACGCCGATGGGCAGGTGATCCTGCCGTCTGCCGTGCGTTATCACGCCGACCGCACTGAAGTGGGCGAATCGGCCAAGCTCGCCGCGTCCGCAGACCCCTTGAACACGGTGTTGTCGGTCAAGCGCTTGATGGGTCGTGGGTTGTCCGACGTCAAGCAATTGGGTGACCAACTGCCGTACCGCTTTGTCGGCGGCGAGTCCCATATGCCGTTCATTGACACTGTCCAGGGGCCCAAGAGCCCGGTGGAAGTGTCGGCCGATATCCTCAAGGTGCTGCGCCAGCGTGCGGAAAACACCCTGGGTGGTGAGCTGGTAGGGGCGGTTATCACCGTTCCGGCGTATTTCGATGATGCCCAGCGTCAAGCCACCAAGGATGCAGCGAAACTTGCCGGCCTGAACGTGCTGCGCTTGCTCAACGAGCCGACTGCGGCGGCTGTGGCCTACGGCCTCGATCAGCACGCTGAAGGCCTGGTCGCTATTTATGATCTGGGCGGCGGCACCTTCGATATTTCGATCTTGCGCCTGACCGGCGGTGTGTTTGAAGTGCTCGCGACCGGCGGCGACAGCGCTCTGGGTGGCGATGATTTCGATCACGCCATTGCTGGCTGGATCATCAGCAGTGCCGGCTTGTCGGCCGACCTGGACCCAGGCGCGCAGCGCAACCTGCTGCAAACTGCCTGTGCGGCCAAAGAGGCGCTGACTGACGCTGCTTCTGTTGACGTTTGCTACGGTAACTGGTCGGCGCCACTGACTCGCGAAGCCTTTGATACGCTGATCGAGCCGATGGTTGCCCGCAGCCTCAAAGCCTGCCGTCGTGCTGTGCGTGATTCCGGTATCGAGTTGGAAGACGTTGGCGCAGTGGTCATGGTAGGCGGTTCCACCCGCGTGCCGCGCGTGCGTGAAGCGGTAGCCGAAGCCTTTGGGCGCCAACCACTGACCGAAATCGACCCGGATCAAGTCGTCGCCATCGGCGCTGCCATCCAGGCCGATACCCTGGCTGGTAACAAACGTGATGGCGGCGAATTGCTTTTGCTCGACGTGATCCCGTTGTCCCTGGGCCTGGAAACCATGGGCGGCCTGATGGAGAAGGTGATTCCGCGCAACACCACCATCCCCGTCGCACGTGCCCAAGATTTCACCACCTACAAAGACGGCCAGACAGCCATGATGATTCATGTGCTGCAAGGCGAGCGCGAGCTGATCAGCGACTGCCGTTCCCTGGCGCGTTTTGAGTTGCGTGGCATTCCGGCGATGGTGGCGGGCGCAGCGAAAATTCGCGTGACCTTCCAGGTCGATGCCGATGGCCTGCTCAGTGTCGCTGCGCGCGAACTGGCGTCTGGCGTTGAAGCCAGCATCCAGGTCAAGCCGTCCTACGGCCTCACCGATGGCGAAATCGCCAAGATGCTCAAGGACTCGTTCCAGTATGCCGGTGACGACAAGGTCGCCCGCGTATTGCGCGAGCAACAAGTGGATGCCCAGCGCCTGCTCGAAGCGGTGCAGGGCGCCCTTGAAGCCGACGGCGAGCGCCTGCTGGATGCCGAAGAACGCATGGTCATTGACCTGCAGATGCAGGAACTGGCCGAACTGATGAAAGGCAACGATGGTTACGCCATCGAGCAACAGACCAAGCGCCTGTCGCAAGTGACTGATGCCTTTGCCGCCCGCCGTATGGATCAGACGGTTAAAGCCGCGCTGGCGGGCCGCAACCTGAATGAAATTGAGGAATAACTGATGCCGCAGGTCACTTTTCTACCGCACGCCGAACATTGCCCTGAGGGCATGGTCGTGGAGGCTGAGACCGGCAAGTCCCTGCTCGACGTCGCCCATGACAACCACATCGAGATCGAAAGTGCCTGTGGCGGCGTCAATGCCTGCACCACCTGTCACTGCATCATTCGTAAAGGTTTCGACAGCCTAAATGAGGCTGACGACCTGGAAGAAGACTATCTTGATCGGGCGTGGGGCCTGGAGCCGACGTCGCGCCTGAGTTGTCAGGCGAAAGTGGGGACTGAAGACCTCACCGTCGAAATCCCGAAATATTCGCTCAACCATGCAGCCGAAGCGCCGCATTGATTCAAGGAAATGTCATGAGCCTGAAATGGGTTGATGTACAAGAAATCGCTATACAACTTGCTGAAGCTCATCCTGAGGTCAATCCTCTTACCGTGAACTTCGTCAAGCTGCGCGACCTCGTAATGGCACTGCCGGATTTTGACGACATCCCTGACCGGGGTGGCGAAAAGGTCCTTGAGGCGATTCAAGGCCTGTGGATCGAAGAAGCAGACTGAGCCGCCTTTTTACGCAGTTAGGCAATACCCAATAACCCGCGTATAATTCGCGGGTTTAATTTTTCGTAAATTACCGTTTCTGGAGTTACACCATGGCTGTTCAACGTACTTTCTCCATCATCAAGCCTGACGCTGTTGCAAAAAACGTCATCGGCGAGATCACCACTCGTTTCGAAAAAGCCGGCCTGAAGGTTGTAGCTTCGAAACTCAAGCAACTGTCCAAGGCTGAAGCTGAAGGCTTCTACGCTGAGCACAGCGCTCGTGGCTTCTTCGGCGACCTGGTTGCCTTCATGATCTCCGGTCCTGTTGTTGTCCAGGTTCTGGAAGGCGAAAACGCTATCGCTCTGAACCGTGAGCTGATGGGCGCTACCAACCCTAAAGAAGCTGCTGCTGGCACCATCCGTGCTGACTTCGCTGAATCCATCGACGCCAACGCTGTTCACGGCTCGGACTCCGAAGCTGCTGCTGCTCGCGAAATCTCGTACTTTTTCGCTGCTACTGAAGTAACCGCTCGCTAAGCATCGGCTTAAAGAGTGAGGGTGAATCCATGACTACATCGACTGTTAAAACCAACCTGCTGGGTCTGACTCAGCCGGAAATGGAGAAATTCTTCGACTCAATCGGGGAGAAGCGTTTCCGTGCCGGTCAGGTAATGAAGTGGATTCACCACTTTGGCGTCGACGATTTCGACGCCATGACGAACGTCAGCAAGGCCCTGCGCGACAAGCTCAAGGCCATTGCCGAGGTGCGTGGTCCCGAAGTGGTCAGCGAGGACATTTCCAGCGACGGTACCCGCAAGTGGGTAGTGCGCGTGGCGTCCGGTAGCTGTGTCGAGACCGTGTACATTCCCCAGGGCAAACGTGGCACTTTGTGCGTTTCGTCCCAGGCAGGCTGTGCCCTGGACTGCAGTTTCTGCTCCACCGGCAAGCAAGGCTTCAATAGCAACCTCACCGCCGCCGAAGTCATCGGCCAGGTGTGGATTGCCAACAAATCCTTTGGCAGCGTCCCGGCGACCGTCGACCGTGCCATCACCAACGTGGTGATGATGGGCATGGGTGAGCCGCTGCTGAACTTCGACAACGTGATTGCGGCCATGCACCTTATGATGGACGACCTGGGCTACGGCATCTCCAAACGCCGTGTGACCCTGTCGACCTCCGGCGTGGTACCGATGATCGATGAGCTGGCCAAGCACATCGACGTCTCCCTCGCGTTGTCGCTGCACGCACCTAATGACGCATTGCGTAACCAATTGGTGCCGATCAACAAGAAATATCCGCTTAAGATGCTGCTCGAATCGTGCCAGCGTTATATGGCGACCCTGGGTGAGAAGCGTGTGCTGACCATTGAGTACACCATGCTCAAGGACGTCAACGACAAGCTGGAGCACGCGGTCGAGATGATCGAATTGCTCAAGGACACCCCGTGCAAGATCAACTTGATCCCGTTCAACCCGTTTCCTCATTCTGGCTACGAGCGGCCGAGCAACAACGCCATCCGTCGTTTTCAGGATCAACTGCACCAGGCCGGCTATAACGTCACTGTGCGAACCACTCGTGGTGAAGACATCGATGCCGCGTGTGGCCAATTGGTAGGGCAGGTGATGGACCGCACCCGCCGCAGTGAACGTTATATCGCCGTGCGCGAACTTAACGCCGCTGAAGATTTGCCGCAAATCGCTGTGAATCGAATCTGAGAGAGGATCTCTATGCCCTTGCGCCTTGCGCTGCTTTTACTGTTTACCGGCCTCGTGGCCGGTTGCGTTTCATCGGGTCATGACAGCCCGTTGCGCACTGATAAAGGCCGTGATGAGGCGCGAGTTGCCTATGTGCAACTGGGTGTGGGGTATCTGCGCCAAGGCATGAGCGAGCAGGCCAAGGTGCCGTTGAAAAAGGCCCTTGAGCTGGACGCCGATGATGCCGATGCCAACGCCGCGCTGGCTTTGGTGTTTCAGGCTCAGGCCGAGCCCGAGCTGGCCGACCGCTATTTCCACAAGGCCCTGGCCTCCCGCCCTGCCGATCCGCGGCTGCTGAACAACTACGGCAGTTTCCTGTTCGAGCAGCAACGGTACGACCTGGCGTCACGTTATTTTCAGCAAGCCGCCGCCGATACCCTCTACCCGCAGCGTTCGCGGGTGTTCGAGAACCTCGGTGTGACCTCGATGCGCCTCGGTCAGCGCGACAGCGCTCGCCAGCAGTTGGAAAAAGCCCTGCACCTGAACAGTCGCCAGCCACGGGCATTGCTCGAAATGGCTGAGTTGTCTTACGAAGACAGGCATTATGTGCCAGCACGTGACTATTACGAGCGTTTTAGCCTGCTCAGCGGGCAAAATGCACGTAGTCTATTGCTCGGTGTGCGCCTGGCGACGGTTCATGAAGAACACGACACGGCCGCACGTTTTGGCCAGCAACTCGAACGACTCTATCCCGGTACGCCGGAATATCAGCAATACCTGTCGGAGCAATGATGAAAGCCGCGCACCCGGAAGATGTAGCAGCTAATCGCGTCAACCCAGGCGAAACCTTGCGCCAGGCCCGCGAAAGCAATGGTTGGTCGCTGGCTGAAGTGGCCCTCAAGCTCAATTTGACCAGTACCTCGTTGGCCAATCTGGAAGCCGGCGCGTTCGACAAGCTGCCTGGGCACACTTTTGCCCGCGGCTATATCCGCGCTTATGCAAAATTGCTGGGTATCGACCAGGCCGTGCTGGTCCAGGAGTTCGACCAGTTCACCGGCACCGATGCCCAGGGCAGTAATGTCCATGGGTTGGGGCGCATCGAAGAGCCTACGCGCGTTTCCCATACCATTTTGCGGATTGTCAGCCTGTTGTTGCTGATTGCCGTGGTCGGCGGCGGTTTTGTCTGGTGGCAAGACCAGACCTCCCAGCGCAACAAAGACCTGACCAGCAACGCCATGGAACATGTCGAAGTTGAAAGCGCCGACGGCACCACCCAGATTCACCCCCTGGACGAGCCGGAAGACCAGGCCGTGGTAGAGGGGCAAGCTGCGCCGCAAGCGCCGGCCACTGCCGAACAACCCGCGCCAGACGCCGGCACGGCCCCTGCTGCGGTACCGGCTCCGGCTGTTCCGACCGCTCCGGCCGCACCCGTGGCCCAGGCTCCGGCGGTTCCGACGCCTGCACCTGCGACCCCTGCGCCAGCCGCACCCGCAGCGCCGGCGATGTCGCCTCCCACCACCCCGGCATTGATCGCCGGTGATGGGCGCGTACAAATTACCTTCATCGCTGACTGCTGGACGCAGGTCACCGATGGCAACGGCAAAGTGCTGTTTAGCGGTTTGAAGCGTAAGGGAGATACGCTTGACCAGGGCGGCAAGCCTCCTTTGACGCTGCGTCTGGGCTTTGCCCGTGGCGCGCAAGTGGCCTACAACGGCCAGCCTGTAGACGTGGCGCCGTTCACCAGTGGCGAGACTGCTCGCCTCAAGTTGGGACAATAGTCATGCACGGCGAATCTCCAATCAAACGTCGCGTATCGCGCAAGATCTGGGTCGGCTCGGTGCCGGTGGGTGGCGACGCCCCCATTGCAGTGCAGAGCATGACCAACAGCGACACCAACGATGTGGCGGCCACCGTGGCTCAGATCAACCTTCTGGAAGCGGCCGGTGTGGACATCGTGCGGGTTTCCGTACCAGACATGGATGCAGCCGAGGCCTTTGGTCGTATCAAGCAGTTGGTCAAGGTCCCACTGGTTGCCGACATTCACTTCGACTACAAGATCGCATTGCGCGTGGCCGAACTGGGTGTGGACTGCCTGCGTATCAACCCCGGCAACATCGGGCGTGAAGACCGCGTGCGTGCCGTGGTGGACGCTGCCCGTGATCGCGGTATTCCGATCCGCATCGGCGTCAACGCCGGCTCCCTGGAAAAAGACCTGCAAAAGAAATACGGCGAGCCCACTCCGGCAGCGCTGGTTGAGTCGGCGCTGCGCCACGTTGAACACCTTGAACGCCTGAACTTCCAGGACTTCAAGGTCAGCGTAAAGGCCTCGGACGTGTTCATGGCCGTAGAAGCCTATCGCCTGCTGGCCAAGGAAATCGTGCAACCGCTGCACCTGGGTATCACTGAAGCGGGCGGTTTGCGCTCAGGCACAGTGAAATCTGCTGTGGGTCTCGGTATGCTGCTCGCCGAAGGGATTGGCGATACTATCCGCATCTCTCTGGCGGCAGACCCCGTAGAGGAAGTGAAGGTCGGCTACGACATTCTCAAGTCCCTGCGTTTGCGTTCCCGTGGTATCAACTTCATCGCCTGCCCGAGCTGCTCGCGGCAGAACTTCGACGTGGTGAAAACCATGAACGACCTGGAGTTGCGCCTGGAAGACCTGCTGGTGCCGCTGGATGTCGCAGTGATCGGTTGTGTGGTCAACGGGCCGGGTGAGGCCAAAGAGGCCCACGTGGGCCTGACGGGTGGCACACCGAACCTGATTTACATCGACGGCAAACCGTCGCAGAAGCTAACGAATGACAATCTGGTGGATGAGCTGGAAAAGCTGATCCGCGAGAAAGCGGCCGAGAAGGTCGCCGCTGACGCAGCGCTGATCGCTCGCGGCTGATTGAACGAATTTAAGGATCTGATGTGAGCAAGTCTCTGCAAGCCATTCGTGGCATGAACGACATCCTGCCGGAGCAGACGCCACTGTGGCGCTACTTCGAAAGCACTGTCGCGCGCCTGCTGGATAACTACGGTTACAAGCAGATCCGCATGCCGATCGTCGAGTTCACCGAGCTGTTCAAACGCTCCATCGGTGAAGTGACCGACATCGTCGAAAAAGAGATGTACACCTTTGAAGACCGTAACGGCGACTCCCTGACCCTGCGCCCGGAAGGCACTGCCGCGTGCGTTCGCGCCGTACTGGAACATGGCATCACCGGTGGTGGCCAGACCCAGAAGCTGTGGTACATCGGCCCGATGTTCCGCCACGAGCGCCCGCAGAAAGGCCGTTACCGCCAGTTCCACCAGATCGGTTGCGAAGTGTTCAACCTGGACGGCCCGGACATCGACGCCGAGCTGATCGTGCTGACCTGGCGCCTGTGGGGCCAACTGGGCATCCGCGATGCGGTCAAGCTTGAACTCAACAGCCTGGGCACCAGCGAGTCCCGGGGTCGCTATCGCGAAGCCCTGGTCGAGTACCTGTCGGCCCACCTGGACAAGCTGGACGAAGACAGCCAACGCCGTCTGAAAACCAACCCGTTGCGCGTACTGGATACCAAGAACGCCGACACCCAGGCCGTGCTGGTCGATGCGCCGAAAATGGCTGATTACCTGGACGACGAGTCCCGGGTGCATTTCGAGGGCCTCAAGGCGCGTCTGGATGCAGCCGGTATTCCCTACGTGATCAACCCCAAGCTGGTGCGTGGCCTCGACTACTACAGCAAGACCGTGTTCGAGTGGGTCACCGACAAGCTCGGCGCCCAGGGCACCGTGTGCGCCGGTGGTCGCTACGACGGCCTGGTCGAGCAAATGGGCGGCAAGCCGACCACGGGCGTAGGCTTTGCCATGGGCATCGAGCGGCTGATCCTGCTACTGGAAACCCTGGAGCAGGTCCCGGAAGAAATTTCCCGTCAGGTGGACGTGTACCTGTGCGCCTTCGGCGAGGCTGCCGAACTGGCGGCCCTGGCCTTGAGCGAAAAAGTACGTGACCAACTGCCCAACCTGCGCCTGCAGATCAATGCCGGCGCTGGTAGCTTCAAGAGCCAGTTCAAGAAGGCCGACAAGAGCGGTGCGCTTTACGCACTGATCCTCGGCGATGACGAGCTGGCCCAGCAAGTGGTAGGTTTCAAACCCCTGCGTGGCCAGGGTGAACAACAGAACATTGCCTTTGATGCGCTCGCTGCGCACTTGGCCACCTGCGTCGTGCAGGGTTGAAGCTGTCGAACAGCCGAATTTAGCGATTAAGGAGTATTGGGGTGTCGAGTACTGATGATGAGCAACTGGCCGAGTTCAAGGACTGGTGGCAGCGTAACGGCAAGCCCCTGGTCACTGGCGGCCTGCTGGCTTTAGTGGTGGTGTTCGGCTGGCAAGCCTGGACCAAGTATCAGGCCAACCAATCCCAGGGCGCTTCGATCGTTTATCAGCAATTGCTGGAAACTACCCTGACGCCGGACGGCAAGCCTGACCCTGCGCAGGTGGCAGACCTGGCCGGCAAGCTGAAAAACGAATTCGGCGGTAGCACCTACGCCCAATACGGCAGCCTGTTCGTCGCTAAAGTCGCGGTCGATACCGGCAAGCTGGATGACGCCGCCACCGAGCTGAAGGCCATTGCCGACAAGCCGACCAACCCGACCCTGGGTGAAATCGCACGTCAGCGCCTGGCACAGGTATTGGCGGCGCAGAACAAGGCTGACGAAGCACTCAAACTGCTCGACGGCGATGCTGACAAGGCATTCGTGGCCACTCGCGAAGAGCTCAAGGGCGACCTGTTGGTCCAATTGGGTCGTACCGACGAAGCCCATGCTGCGTACCAAAAAGCCAAGGCGGCGCTGTCTGATGAAGCGGCGGTCGGTGGCTTACAAATCAAGCTCGACGACTTGGCCAAAGGGGATGCGTGACGTGATCCGTTGGAAACATGCAGCATTGCTGGCTCTGGCCGTTTTGGCCGCGGGTTGCAGCAGCAACAGCAAAAAAGAACTGCCTCCTGCCGAGCTGACCAGCTTCAAGGAAGAAGTGGTCCTGCAAAAACAATGGAGCCAATCCATTGGTGATGGGCAGGGCGACCTCTACAACCTGTTGCAGCCGGCGATTGACGGCGACAACATCGTGGCTACTGATTCCACTGGCGTTGTGGTTGCCATGGATCGCATGAACGGCGACGTCAAGTGGAAGAAAGACCTCGAACTGCCGGTTTCCGGCGGTGTGGGCGTCGGCTACGGCATGGTGCTGATCGGTACCCTCAAGGGTGACGTGGTCGCGCTGGACTCCAGCACCGGTGAAGAGAAGTGGCGCGCTCGCGTGACCAGTGAAGTGCTCTCGGCGCCGGCTACCAACGGCGATATCGTCGTGGTGCAAACCCAGGACGACCGCGTGATCGGCCTGGATGCCTCCACCGGGGACCAACGCTGGTTGTACGACAGCACCCCTGCGGTGTTGACCCTGCGCGGTACCAGTGGTCCGATTGTGACCAGCAACCTGGCCGTTGCTGGCCTGTCGACCGGTAAAGTGGTTGCCTTGAATACCCAGAACGGCGTGCCGGCCTGGGAAACTCGTGTGGCCATCCCGCAAGGTCGCTCCGAACTGGATCGCGTGGTAGACATCGACGGCGGCTTGCTGCTGTCGGGTGAAACCCTCTACGTCGCCACCTACCAGGGGCGTGTTGCCGCGCTGGACCTGCAAAGCGGTCGCATCAACTGGCAGCGTGATGCCTCCAGCTATGCGGGTGTCGCCCAAGGGTTTGGCAGCGTCTACGTGAGCCTGGCATCCGGCACCGTTGAAAGTGTGGATGAGCGTTCCACCACTGCACTGTGGAGCAATGACTCCCTGGCTCGCCGTCAACTGTCGGCACCGGAAGTCTTCTCCAGCTACGTCGCGGTCGGTGACTTTGAAGGCTACCTGCACCTGCTGAGCCAGGTGGATGGTCGTTTTGTCGGTCGCCAGCGTATCGACAGCGACGGCCTGCGTGCGCGTCCGCTGGTGGTGGGTAACATGCTTTATGTGTATGGCAACGGCGGCAAGCTGGAAGCCCTGACCATCAAGTAAAGGTTTGACTATGCTTGGGGTAACCCCCAGGCGGCCCTGCTTCAATACCGGTTGCTGTAGGAGCGAGCTTGCTCGCGAAGGACGTCAACGATAACGCGGGTTTTCTGGATAAACGCGTTGTTCTCGGGTTTTTCGCGAGCAATCTCGCTCCTACAGTGGCGGGGGCAGAAGCAGGGCATGTGGCATTTTAAATGCTGCCCCGAGCACCAGCCGCTGCCCTGCAGCGGCTTTTGTATTTTCTGAAATAACGAAGTGGAGAGCCGCATGGTTCCCGTAATCGCCCTGGTGGGCCGACCTAACGTCGGCAAGTCCACCTTGTTCAACCGCCTGACCAGGACTCGCGACGCCATTGTCGGCGACTTGTCCGGTCTGACCCGTGATCGCCAATACGGTGAGGCAAAGTGGCAAGGGCGCTCCTACATTATTGTCGACACCGGTGGTATCTCCGGTGACGAGCATGGCATGGACGAAAAGATGGCCGAGCAGTCGTTGCTCGCTATCGAAGAAGCCGATGTGGTGCTGTTCCTGGTGGACGCCCGCGCGGGCTATACCGCCGCTGACCAGATGATTGGCGAGCACCTGCGCAAGCGCAACAAGCGTTCCTATCTGGTCGCCAACAAGATCGACAACATCGATCCTGAGGCCGCCCGTGCCGAATTCAGCCCGATGGGCCTGGGCGATGCGATTCCGGTCGCCGGTGCTCACGGCCGCGGCATCACCCAGATGCTGGAAATCGCCCTGCGCGACTTCCCAAAGGATGATGTCGAGGAAGAAGAGGGCGAGGAAGAGATCGTCGCTGAAGGCGAGGAAGCCAAGCGCATTCCTGGCCCGAGCGAAAAAGACGGTATCAAGATCGCTATCATCGGCCGCCCGAACGTCGGCAAGTCGACCCTGGTCAACCGTATGCTCGGTGAAGACCGCGTTATCGTCTACGACCAACCCGGTACCACTCGCGACAGCATCTACATCCCGTTCGAACGCAACGAGGAAAAGTACACGCTGATCGACACCGCCGGTGTGCGCAAGCGCGGCAAGATCCACGAAGAAGTTGAAAAGTTCTCGGTGGTCAAAACCCTGCAGGCGATCAAAGACGCCAACGTGGTGATCTTCGTGATGGACGCCCGCGAAGGCGTGGTGGACCACGACCTCAACTTGCTGGGCTTTGCCCTGGAAGCCGGTCGTGCCCTGGTCATCGCGATCAACAAGTGGGACGGCATGACGCCGAGCGAGCGTGATTTCGTCAAGATCGAGCTGCAGCGTCGGTTGTTCTTTGTCGAGTTCGCCGATATCCACTTTATCTCGGCACTGCACGGCACCGGCGTGGGCAACCTCTACGCGTCCGTACAGAACTCGTTCAAGTCCGCGGTTACCCGCTGGCCGACCAACCGTCTCACCCAGATCCTTGAAGACGCGGTGGGCGAGCACGCACCACCGATGGTCAACAACCGCCGGATCAAACTGCGTTACGCCCACTTGGGTGGTGCCAACCCGCCGATTATCGTGATCCACGGTAACCAGATCGAGAAGGTGCCCAAGTCCTATGTGCGTTACCTGGAAAACACCTACCGCCGTGTCTTGAAACTGGTCGGTACGCCGATCCGTATCGAGTTCAAGGGTGGCGAGAACCCATACGAAGGCAACAAGAACACGCTGACTGACCGTCAGGTGAACAAGAAGCGTCGTTTGATGACTCACCACAAGAAGGCCGACAAGAAGCGCCGTGATAAAAAATAACGGCAGTTTCGAGTTGTAAGCTACAAGCTGCAAGAGAGGGCTCCTTTGGAGCCTTTTTTGTGCCTGACGGTTTGCCCCTTGACCTGCTTGCAGCTTGCAGCTTAAAACTTGCAGCTCACCCGAAGGGGGCTCCCATGATCAGCAGTAAGCTGCCAAACGTCGGCACGACCATTTTCACCACCATGTCGCAACTCGCCGCCGAAACCGGCGCGCTCAATCTGTCCCAGGGTTTTCCCGATTTCAATGGTCCGCAGGGTTTGCTCGATGCAGTGGGTAAGCACATCGCCCTCGGTCATAACCAGTACGCCCCCATGACAGGCCTGCCGGTGCTGCGTCAGCAAGTGGCGGCCAAGATCGCCCGCAGCTATGGCGTCACGGTGAATGCCGACACTGAAGTGACCATCACGCCAGGCGCCACCGAGGCGATTTTTTGCGCCATTCAGGCGGTGATTCGCAGCGGTGATGAAGTCATCGTGTTCGACCCCAGCTATGACAGCTACGAGCCTTCGGTTGAACTGGCCGGTGGCCGCTGCGTGCATGTGCAACTGAGCCTGCAAGGCTTCGCCCTGGACTTCGAGAAACTCAAGGCTGCGCTTTCACCGCGTACGCGCATGATCATCCTCAATAGCCCGCACAACCCCACCGGTGCATTGATCAGCCGTGTCGAGCTGGACCAGTTGGCCGAACTGATCCGCGACCGCGATATCTACCTGGTCAGCGATGAGGTCTACGAGCACCTGGTATTCGACGGTGTGCCCCACGTCAGCGTATTGGCCCATCAGGAACTGTATCAGCGCGCATTCGTGGTCAGCTCATTCGGCAAGACCTATCACGTCACAGGCTGGAAGACCGGCTACGTGGTCGCGCCACCGGCCCTCAGCGCCGAACTGCGCAAGGTGCATCAATATGTCAACTTCTGCGGCGTCACCCCTTTGCAGTACGCTTTGGCGGACTTCATGGCCGAACACCCGGAACATGTCGAAGAACTGCCGGCCTTCTATCAGGCCAAGCGGGACCTTTTCTGCGACCTGTTGGCGCCATCGCGCTTGAGCTTTACCCGGGTGACCGGCACTTACTTCCAACTGGTGGATTACTCGCAGATACGCCCAGACCTGGATGACGTCGCCATGTCCGTGTGGATGACCCGCGAACATGGCGTGGCGACCATTCCGGTTTCGGTGTTCTACCAGCACCCACCCCAAGGCCAGCGCCTGGTGCGCCTGTGCTTTGCCAAACGCGAGGAGACGTTGCGACAAGCGGCGGAAAAACTATGCGTGATCTGAGTGTACTGCCCAATCTGAACATTGCCCTGGTGCAGACGAGCCTGGCCTGGCATGACCGGCATGCCAATTTCGAACACTTCGAGTTGCTGCTGGAGCAGGCCAAAGGCGCCGACTTGATCGTGCTGCCAGAGATGTTCACCACCGGTTTTTCGATGGAATCAGAAACCCTCGCCGAGCCGGAAAACGGCCCCACCCATCATTGGCTCCAGGCCCAGGCGGCAAAGTATCAGGCCGTGATTACCGGCAGTGTGATCATCCAGGCCGCCGATGGCAGCCACCGCAACCGTCTGCTGTGGGCGCGGCCGGATGGTGAGGTGTTGCATTACGACAAGCGCCACCTGTTCCGCATGGCCGGTGAACATGACCATTACACCCCAGGTGAACGTCAGGTGCAGTTCGAGTTGAAGGGGTGGCGCATTCGCCCGCTGATCTGCTATGACCTGCGCTTCCCGGTGTGGAGCCGCGATGCCCAGGATACGGACCTGCTGCTGTACACCGCCAACTGGCCGGGCGCTCGGCGTCAGCATTGGAATCGGCTGTTGCCGGCGCGGGCCATTGAGAACCTGTGTTACGTGGCGGCGGTGAACCGGGTGGGCACCGACGGCAAGGGGTTTGCCTACACCGGCGATAGCCAGGTGTTGGATTTCCAGGGTGAGACTTTGCTGAGTGCAGGGGAGGCGGATGGGGTGTTCCAGGTGATCCTGGATGCGGCGGAGCTGGCGGCTTACCGTACACGGTTCCCGGCGAATCTGGATGCCGATAGCTTTCAGTTAGTCTAAGGCTCTTAGATTGTTCCCACGCTCTGCGTGGGAACGCCTCTTGGGACGCTCTGCGTACCGCTTCTAAGGGCGGACGCAGAGCGTCCAGGGCTGCATTCCCACGCAGAGCGTGGGAACGATCAGGCCCCTGGATTCTCACCCAGGGGCCTTTTGCATTACGGCAATGCTTACGCCGC
>NZ_BCBO01000143.1:0-37732 GCF_001320835.1 Pseudomonas sp. NBRC 111138
CGGTGACACGCCCGTCATCGCCCCAGGCATAGCGCGTGTCCATCTGCGAAAAACTCGCCCAATGCCGCACGCAGCGAGCCGCCTTGCCCGCGCCTTCCCACGCCCAGAAGAAACTCGCCCCACCGGCTAACTGCCGCTCGACAATGACGTGCTGATCGTCGTACCGATAACGCTCGCTTTCACCGACGGCATTGGTCGCACACACCAGTCGGCCAGCTTCGTCATAGGCGTAGGAAACGATGTTCTGCTCGGTTTCCCAAACGTAGGGCTCACGCCCTTTGGCGCGATGAACCTGGTAGTCCACCGCGACGATGCGGTCCAGCTCATAGCGCAGTAGTAGGGAACGACCAGCACCGTTATCCAGCCGCTCAATCCGTCCTGAGCGATCACGGCAAAGGCGCAGACGGTTGTCATACGCATCGCTGATGGTTGTCAGCACACCGTCGCGAAAGTGGTAGAAACGCGAGGCTTGGGCCAGCACCAGTTCGTCAGGCGCCGAACCCAAGTAGATCGCCGCTTCGGCCAGGCTATTGGTGATCGCGGGCCGAGAATCGGTGGGCAAGGGCAGGGTAGTCGAGCGGTTCTCATGGTCGGTCCACACCACCAAATCGCCCGACACCACCAGCCGATGGGCCAGCCCATGACTCCAGCCAAACCCCAACCCACAATCCACATCCACAGCACTGGTGCGGTACAACCGCGTCCACTCAAACGGTAAAATCCCATCCAGCGCGCCATCGGTGAGGGTCAGCAATTCCTCGCCGGTGACCATCGACACCGGACAACCGTGGGTGACGGTTTTATCCGCAGGCGCCGCCGCATCCCCCTTCGGGTTCGACGCCACAGCCGGCACATCATCGACAGGCTCCTGACGGACCAACGTGGTGCGCTGGGTCTTGCCGCGCACCATCGGCACCGGGTTCGAAACCAGCGTGTCGCCTGCCTTCAACGACACCACCGGCACCACCTTGACCGGTATCGCCGCACTGCTCAGCAACACCGGCTTTGCGGCCTCCACATGGGGCTCCAGTCGAGGCCCCGCCACCTGCTTGGCCAGCAATTCCAACAACGCCCGCGCCCGCCCGGATTTGACGTGGCTGAGCACACGAGCCCCCAATCGCACCACCACGCCCATCCCACCCAAGACGCGAATCAGCAGTAGATTGATCAGCACCTCACCGGTAATTTCACCCCACAGTTCCGCCATCTCTGGCGGCGGGAGCATGCGCATCCAGCTGACCAGCGCCGACAGGTAGATAAACAGCAGCGGCTCGTCACTGAGTACCAACAAGCCCTGGGCTATCGCATCACTGCCCAGGGTCAGCAGTTCGTCGAGCTCAGTTTGCGAAAGGTAGTGCATTAGCTTTTCGCTGTTGGGCTTGAGGTCCGCCAGCAGCGCAGACAGTTCGCCAATGTTGTCCCACAGGCTGTAAAGCGCCTTGCCCAATCCACTGACAAAGGCCGCCTCCAGCAGGCGGCGCCGCTCAAGCGGGCGGGCGTCTGTGTAGTTTTTCCACTGGGCCTGGAAGGTGTCGGTCCACTCTTTGCGCAGCCGGGCTTCCAACGCTGTGATCACTGAGTGGTAGGACGTATACAGCGCCTTGAGGTGATCCTGGGAAACGTTGGGGTAGAAACTCACCCGGTATTGCTGGTTGCGATCGCACTCGGTGACTTCGAGGATGCCACTGGGGCCGATGGTCTTATGGAGGGGCTCGCCCAGCGGGCCGCCGTTTGGATCAACGCGTTGCACGATCACCGGGGTGTTGCCGATGGGTACGAACCTCGTGCTCTGGAACATATGCACCAGGGTCAAGGTACCCGTGGCCTGGCAGGTGGCGACGGTGCTGCTGGGAAACAGGGAGCGATTGACCGGGGCAACCAGCGCGACGTCATCCCCGACCTTGAACACCTGTTCGACGTCCAGCGCGGAGAAGCTCCAAAAGCTTTTGGCCCACTCGTCAAAGGTGTTCAAGCAATCGCGAAAGTCACGGAAGACGCCCTCGACGTCGACCGTTTCCACGTTCATTGGCGTCAGCGCCAGCCTGCCAATGGCCGGGTTCAAGTGGCGGCCCCGTCAACCGCACGCGTCACGAAAAAAACCATCTGCACTCCCTCGCACTGTTTGATCAGGCGAGGGACTTTGCAGAGGTTTGCCGGGGTGAGGAGTAGAGCTTATCCGGCAGTTGTGTGGGATGTTTCAGTTACTGCCACGCACTGGGTTCGGCATGCCGACGAACCCCGGTTAGACTTACCTGTCGATATCAGCACTGCCCGGCCCGTCGTTAACCAAGGAAGCCTCATGTATTCAACGCGTCTGCTGCTCTGCCTTATTCCTTTACTGGTACTGGCCGGGTGCTCAACTTCCCGTGGCCCCCAGCAGCCCGAGCGCAGTGAAGCCGAGGTGAAGGCGCAGATCGTGCGCCTGCTGCCGGCCAAGGTTGCGGACCGTAACGGTTGGGCCCAGGACATCTACACCGCGTTCGACACCCAGAAAATCTACCCCAGTACCGAAAACATCTGTGCGGTGCTGGCGGTGACCGAGCAGGAGTCCACCTATCAGGTCGACCCGCCAGTGCCGGGCATGGGCAAGATCGCCCAGGATGAAATCTTGCGCCGCGCCGGCAAGGTGCACGTGCCGGCATTCGTGGTGCGCAGCGCCTTGCAACTGCGCTCGCCCACCGGCAAAACCTACGCCGACCGTTTGAATGCCGCCCGTACGGAAAAGGACCTGAGCGCGATTTTTGACGACTTCATCAGCATGGTGCCCCTGGGCAATACGCTGTTTGGCGGGTTCAACCCGGTACACACTGCTGGCCCCATGCAGGTCAGTATCGACTTTGCGCAGAAACAGGCGCGGGGTTATCCCTACACGGTGGACGGCACGATTCGCCGCGAAGTGTTCACCCGTCGCGGCGGCATGTACTTCGGCATCGCCCACTTGCTCGGTTACCCGGTGAGCTACGATCAGCCGCTGTACCGCTTTGCCGATTTCAATGCCGGTTGGTACGCCAGCCGCAATGCCGCGTTCCAGGCCGCGGTCAGCCGTGTTTCAGGCAAAGAGCTGGCGCTGGATGGGGATTTGATCCGCTATGGCTCATTGTTGCCCGGCACCACCGAGTTGGCGGTGCGTTCACTGGGGGCGAAGTTGGATATGCGCAACCCGAGCATCCGCAGCCAACTGGAGCAGGGCGAGCAGTTGGATTTCGAGGACACCACCTTGTACAAGCGCGTCTTCGCCTTGGCTGACCAGGCGGCCGGCAAGCCGCTGCCACGGGCGATCCTGCCGGGTATTGTGCTCAAGAGCCCGAAGATCACCCGCAACCTGACCACGGCCTGGTTTGCCAAGCGCGTGGATGAGCGCTACCAGCGCTGCATGAAGCGCTGATCAACTGCGGCGCTTGACGAACCGGCGCCACAAGCCCACCCACAACCACACCACCGGGAACGCCAGGATCACGAAGGGCAGCACATAGCTGGCACGTTCCAGGGCGTCTGCGGTGCCGTTCACCAGGTTGTCTCCCAGGTTGCTGAACATCCGGGTGAACCTTGACACCTGGTTGGCGCCGTCGGAGGAGCGGAAGTTCAAGGTCATGCGGTTGGTGTCGAGGCGGCGTTGCTGGCCGGCGGCAACCTGAGCCAGTTCCTGCAGCTCGTTTTCAATGCCGGCTTGCTCTTTGCTCAGGACGATCAGGTCGCTGACGGTGATGTCCTTGCGCTTGGCCAGTTCATCGAGGCGTTGCTGCTGGGCTTGCAGGCGGTCCTGGCGACGGCGCACATCTGCCACGGCATCGGCCAGGTCTTCGGCAGTGGTGATGCGCTGGCCGAGCTTACCGCCTTCGGCCGCCAGGGCGACCATCGGCTCCACACCCGTGGGCGCGATCCGCAGGATGATCTGGCCGCCTTGGCCGTCTTCGGTGATGCCAAGGATATTGCAGGCACCAAAGCGCGCCGTTTCACACGCCTCACGAGTGGCCTGCATACGCGGCGCAAGCAGGGCGCCGGGCAGGGCCAGGGTCAATTCATGCTCATAGGCCAGTTGCGCCCCGGCCTTGCCCTGTTCGCCATTGATGACGGTGGCGCGAGAGTGGTCCGTGGGGGAACAACCGGCCAAGGCCAGGCCGGCAAGCAAGATCAACAGCGGCGCGCGAAGCGGGTGGGAGTTGCCGTCCAGGTGGCGCATGGCGTTTCCTTGAAATGTGCAGGAGAAATTGGCCGAGATTAAAGCGGGTCTGGCCCATTAACGCAAAGCATTGCCCGGGATTTGCCCGGCTGATGGTGGTGGCTGTCGGGTCGGGGCTGGCGTACACCTCAGGCCTCACCCCAGGGAAGCATCCGCCATGAACGCTCAGACTGTCCCCCAAGGCTTTGTCCCGTTGCCGCGCAGCAGTCCGTTGCTGGAACTGCTCGGCCCGGCGTATTGCCGTGGCGAAGGTTTGCAATTGGAAGTCGGCTTGCGCGCCGATCATCGTCACGCCAATGGGCGCGGTACGGTACATGGCGGGGTGCTGGCGACGCTGGCCGATATCGGCATGGGGTACGCCATGGCGTTTTCCAGTGAGCCGCCGTTGCCGTTGATTACCGCCAGCATGACCGTGGATTACCTGGGCGCCGTGCAGGTAGGGGAGTGGATGGTGGTGCGTCTGGAAAGCCACAAGCGCGGACGGCAGATGGCGTTCGCCACGTTGAGTTTGCAGGTGGTGGAGCGGGTGGTGCTGCGGGCGAGCGCGGTGTTCGCGGTGCCGCAAGCTGACAGGCAGTGAGATCAAATGTGGGAGCTGGCTTGCCTGCGATAGCGGTGTGTCAGTTAGCAATGGTCTGACTGATAGACCGCTATCGCAGGCAAGCCAGCTCCCACATTTTGATCGAGTTCATTCAGGGGGATCGATAAAAGAAAAGGCCTGGCTTTTCGTGGAGCCAGGCCTTTTCTATGTTGCTCTATTGGCGTGGGGCTGCTACGCAGCCCAACTGGAGCAAGCTCCCTCGCCACAATAGCGATCCGATTCAGTTGCGTTCGAGCGCCAGGGCGACACCTTGGCCGCCGCCGATGCACAGCGTTGCCAAACCTTTCTTGGCATCGCGCTTGATCATTTCGTGCAGCAGGGTCACCAGTACGCGGCAGCCTGAAGCACCGATCGGGTGGCCGATGGCGATGGCGCCGCCGTTGACGTTGACCTTCTGCGCGTCCCACTCCAGCTCTTTGCCCACCGCCAGTGATTGCGCGGCGAAGGCTTCGTTGGCCTCGATCAGGTCCAGGTCCGCAAGCTGCCAGCCGGCCTTGTCCAGGCAGCGGCGGGTGGCCGAGACCGGGCCGATGCCCATGATGGCCGGGTCGACGCCCGCGTTGGCGTAGCTGGCGATACGCGCCAGTACGGGCAGGCCGAGTGCCTTGGCTTTGTCGGCGCTCATCAGCAGCACGGCCGCAGCGCCGTCGTTCAGGCTGGAGGCGTTGCCGGCGGTGACGCTGCCGTCTTTCTTGAACGCAGGCTTGAGCTTGGCCAGGGATTCGGCTGTGGTGCCGGCGCGGGGTTGTTCGTCCACCGCGAAGGCCACCGGGTCGCCTTTGCGCTGGGGAATCAGGATTGGCGTGATCTCATCGGCAAAGCGCCCGGCTTCGATAGCGGCCGCGGCTTTTTGCTGGGAGGCGGCGGCAAAGGCGTCCTGGGCTTCGCGGCTGATGCCGTACTTGTCCACTAGGTTCTCGGCGGTGATGCCCATGTGGTAATCGTTGAACGCATCCCACAGGCCGTCGGTAATCATGCTGTCGATCATCTTCGCGTGGCCCATGCGCAACCCGGTGCGTGCGGCAGGCAGTACGTACGGGGCCAGGCTCATGTTCTCCATGCCACCGGCAATGATCACCTCGGCGTCACCGCAACGAATGGCTTGGGCGCCCAGGTGCAAAGCCTTGAGGCCCGAACCGCAGACCTTGTTCAGGGTCAGGCTCGGCACGGCGTGGGGCAGGCCGGCAAGGATCGAAGCCTGGCGGGCCGGGTTCTGGCCGCTGCCTGCGGTGAGCACCTGGCCGAGGATCACTTCATCCACTTGCGCCGGGTCCAGGCCGGTCTGCTCCAGCAGGCGACGGATTACGGCGGCGCCCAGTTCCGGGGCCGGAATGTTCGCCAGCGAACCTTGGAAGCTGCCCACGGCGGTGCGGGTGGCAGCAACAATCACGACGTCTTGCATGGAATCTGTCCTCACTGGAAGTGCATTTCTGGAACGTGGTCCGGGACGATCAGTTTACCGGCGGTCTTGCTCACAATCTCTTCAACGCTGACGCCAGGTGCGCGTTCCTTGAGGACAAAAGCGCCATTTTCGATTTCCAGGTACGCCAGGTCCGTGAGTACACGCTTGATGCAGTTGGCACCGGTCAGCGGCAGGCTGCATTGGCTGAGCAACTTGGACTCACCGTCTTTGGATGCGTGAGTCATGATCACAATGATGTTTTCTGCGCCGGCCACCAGGTCCATGGCACCGCCCATGCCCTTGACCAGCTTGCCGGGGATCATCCACGAAGCGATGTTGCCCTGTACGTCCACTTCGAATGCGCCCAATACGGTGAGGTCGACATGCCCACCGCGAATCATCGCGAACGACTCGGCGGAAGAGAAGATCGAGGCGCCGATGCGTGCGGTGACGGTCTGCTTGCCGGCGTTGATCATGTCGGCGTCGATGGTTTCTTCGGTCGGGAACGGGCCCATGCCAAGCAGGCCGTTTTCCGATTGCAGCATCACTTCCATGCCGTCGGGGATGTAGTTGGCCACCAGGGTCGGAATGCCGATACCGAGGTTCACGTAGTAACCGTCCTGCATCTCGCGGGCAACGCGTTGAGCCATTTGTTCGCGGGTAAGCGCCATGATTGTTTCCTCTTATTGTTCTGGACGGGGATTATTTGCGGACGGTGCGCTGTTCAATGCGCTTTTCGAAGGTGCCGCAGATGATCCGGTCGACGTAGATGCCTGGGGTGTGGATCTGCGCCGGGTCCAGCTCGCCCGGTTCGACGATTTCCTCGACTTCGACAACGGTGATCTTGCCGGCGGTGGCGGCCAGCGGGTTGAAGTTCTGGGCGGTGTGACGGTAGATAACGTTACCGAAATGGTCGGCTTTCCAGCCTTTGACGATGGCAAAGTCTCCGGTGATGGACTCTTCCATCAGATACGGGCGACCCTTGAATTCGCGGGTCTCCTTGCCTTCGGCAACGGGGGTGCCGACGCCGGTGGCGGTGAAGAAGGCCGGGATGCCGGCCCCGCCTGCGCGCATTTTTTCTGCCAGGGTGCCTTGAGGGGTAAGCACCACCTCAATCTCGCCGCTGAGCAGTTGTTTCTCGAAGAGGGCGTTTTCACCCACGTAGGAAGCGATCACTTTGCTGATCTGCTTCTGTTCCAGCAGCACGCCCAGGCCGAAGCCATCGACGCCGCAGTTGTTGGAAACCACCGTCAGGTCGCGGGTGCCTTTGCGCTTGATTTCGGCAATGAGGTTTTCCGGAATGCCACACAGGCCAAAACCACCGGAGAGCACGGTCATGCCGTCTTCCAGGCCTGCCAGCGCTTCTTCATAGGACGCCACGCGTTTATCGAAACCTGCCATATGCACCTCTTTTATTGTTTGTGGTCCAGCCAGTGAGTTGAGTGTTGCGCCAGCGGATTGATTTGTTAAGTTGTTTTTTAAGGTTGATTGATTTAGAAAACCGCATAGTCCAACCGTCGTCCGGAGCTGCGTCATGACCGTTAAACAGATGCGTGCCTTTCTCGCCGTCGCGCAAAGCCTGAGTTTTGCCGCGGCCTGCGAGCGTTTGCACCTCTCCCAGTCGGCGTTGAGCTTGACCATCAAGGGCCTGGAAGAAGGCTTGGGCGGGCGCCTGTTCAGCCGTAATACGCGTAACGTCGCGCTGACCCCTGAAGGCGAGTCCCTGCTGCCCCTGGCCCGCCGGCTGATTGCCGATTGGGACAACGCCGAAGACGAGCTGCGCCAGCGTTTTACCTTGCAACGCGGGCGCGTCACGGTGGCCGCTATGCCGTCGTTCGCCGGCAACCTGTTGCCGCCGATCCTGAAGATATTCCGCGCCCGTTACCCTCAGGTGAACGTGACGGTGCATGACCTGATCAATGAGCAGGTGCTGGAGATGGTGCGCGACCGTCAGGTGGAGCTGGGGGTGGCGTTCGAGCCGTCCGATGGTTCGTCATTGGCGTTCACGCCGTTGTACCTGGATCGCTTTGTCGCCGTGGTCCCGGGGGATTCACCCTTGGCACAGCGTGCTGAAATCGACTGGAAAGCCTTGTTGGAGCAGCCGTTCATCACCCTGCAGCGGCCTTCCACTGTGCGGGTGATGCTGGAAGAACACCTCGGCGCCTTGCAGATGAAATTGCCCGTTGCCTTGGAAAGCCATCAACTGGCGACGGTGGGCAAGATGGTTGCCAGCGGTTTGGGGGTTAGTGCAGTGCCAGCGTTATGCGCCAGGCAGATGGAGGAGGCGGGAGCCCATTGCATTACCTTGACTGGCCCGGTGATCGAGCGGCCGATTGGGGTGCTGACCAAGCCGGGGCATGAACTGTCGGCGGCGGCGCAGGTGTTGTTTGATATCTTTCGGGATGAGGCGGGGAAGGGCAGGTTTCCAACTTTTTAAATCAGTAAATACAAATGTGGGAGCTGGCAAGCCAACTCCCACATTGATTGAGCACTACTTAGTAGTAACGGTCGATCACTTTAACTTGCGAGCTGTCTTTGAAAGACGCCCAGGCATTGTTAAGTGTGTCGAACACTTGCTCGATAAAGTTGCGATCAGCGGCGGCCTTCTTGCCGACATAACCCTGGCCACGGCGGTACATCTTCAGGCGCGCCGCCAGCTCACGGTTGTTACGGTCAAACTCGGCTTCTTCGGTATGGGGCGCCAGGCAGTCAATTTGCACTTCGCCCGATTTGCCAATCCACAGGATATGGTCGTCGAGTGTGTCTTTCTGCGCTGCGAACATCTCAGCCAATTCATCGATAGTTGGTTGGTTGTTCAGATTCATGTGTAAGCCCCTTGACCAGTTGGCGATCTATCAGTTGATTCGTTAATACCAGTAAGTTGTCTCCGGTCACTAAAACCGGGCGTCAGCGACGGGCTGCCGAATATGGGCAGGGTCTTGAAGCTGATGCATGTAGTCTTGCTGATGAACTGCTACGCAATGCTCTGATTGCGAAGACAAGCCGCGTTTGAGCGCCTTGTACCTGCCCCTTCCGGGGCCGGTCACTTCATCAATCTGCCTTGTGGGCAGTGCACATCCGGAAAAACAGCTCGGCGGTCAGACGAGCCTGTTCGAAACGCTTGTTACCAACGCTCCCGATCCGAGAGACGTCTAGATCATGCAAGGACAAAAAGGTTACGTCAACGGTTATGTAGTGATTATTTTTGCTCACTACATAAATTGCCGTGGGGACGGGGGAATGCGCGAAAACGTGACTTGGGCGTCATTTTCTGTGCGGTGGGTCGCGGGATTTTGGTGGCGAATTTACGCAGAACCCTGTGGGAGCTGGCTTGCCTGCGATGGCGGTGCGTCAGTGGGTACATGTATGCCTGACACACTGCTATCGCAGGCAAGCCAGCTCCCACATGTTGATGTGTCGCTATCTCAATCTCTCGGTCAATAAGGGTAACAGTTGCTCGCAAGACGCCTGGATCTTCACCTGCAACAACTCATCCCCCCGAGTCTTGCCCAGGTTGATGGCAATCACCGGCTTACCCTGTTCAACCATCGCCTTGCACAGGCGAAACGCCGAATAGGCCATCAGCGACGACCCCACCACCAACAGCCCTTCGGCATGCTCTACCGCCGTCATTGCCTTGAGCGCCGTCGCCGGCGCGACGTTTTCGCCAAAGAACACCACATCCGGTTTCAGCCGTTCGCCATTGCAGTGCGGGCAGCGGGGTACCTGGAAGTGCTGTTCAAACGCCGGATCAAGCAAGGTGTCGCCATCCGGCGCTTGCACCGCATGAACCTGTGCCATGTGCGGGTTATCGACCTCCATCTGCCGCTGGATCACGTCGCGCTCGCTGCGCAGTTGGCAATCCAGGCACAGCACCCGATGCAAGCTGCCATGCAGCTCGATCACATCCTGGCTGCCGGCCTGGTCATGCAGGGTGTCGACGTTCTGCGTGATCAGCCCGCTGATATGGCCACGGTGCTGCAGCGTCGCGAGCGCCAGGTGGGCCTTGTTCGGCTGGGCAATGCGCACCCGTGGCCACCCCAGCATCGCCCGCGCCCAGTAGCGGCGCCGCGCCTCGGGAGTGGCGAGGAACTCCTGGTACATCATCGGTGGCTTGCCCCGGCGTACACCTTCCCCGTCCCGGTAATCCGGGATACCCGAAGATGTACTTATCCCTGCGCCGGTCAGCACCAGGAAACGCCGGCCGGACATGGCCCGGTGCAGAGTATCGAGGTGGTCTTCCTGATGGTCCAGCGTGTCGAGCATGGGTTCCCCCTATTCGCCGCGGATGTACTGTTCCAGTTGCTGGATCAAGGCCGCTTGTTCGGCAATTGCTTCCTTGACCAGGTCACCGATAGACAGCAGGCCCAGCAGTTTGCCGTCTTCGACCACCGGCAGGTGGCGCAGGTGACTGTCGGTCATGATGTTCATGCATTCCTCGACACTCTTGTGAGTATCCACAGTGATCACCGGCGAGCTCATCACCTCATGGACCTTGGTGGTAACTGACGAGAGGCCCTTGAGCATGATTTTACGTGCGTAATCCCGTTCACTGATGATGCCGACCACCACGTCATCCCTGACCACTGGCAAGGCACCGACGTTTTTCTCCGACATCCGCACCAGCGCTTCAAATACGGTGTGGTCCCATTTGATCGTGTGGACGTCCTGGTTTTTCTGGTCCTTGGCTTTCAGCAGTTGTGCAACGGTCTTCATGGCGGCCACTCCGGTGTTGTTGTTGGTAGTCCAGATCCCCTACAGAATCCTAGACCGAACCCGCCGGAGCAAGGGCCAATGCGGCGTTAAACCTGTCGAAAAACGTCATGTGCCAGTCTTTTTTGGTATTTATCCCGCATTTGCCGGCTTTTTTCCGCGCTTGGGGTTGGTGCCAGCTTTACGTGGGGCGGCCTTGCGCTTCTTTTTCCACGGCGTCGCACCTCGGCCAACCGCGCTGGCGGGGCCAGTGATAGTCATGCGCATGCCGTTACAGCGTGCCACCTGCTTGCTCATCCACGCCGCTTGCTTGGCGACGAATTCCTCCAGGCTCATTTCGCCGCTTTGCACCATGTCCAGTGCCTGTTCCCAGATGGCGGTGGTGCCGGGGTCGGCGATGGCGCGGGGCACCGCGTCGATCAGGCTGAACGCGGCCGGGGTTGCCGACAGGGCCTTGCCGTTTTTCACCAGATAACCGCGATCCAGCAAGCCCTGGATGATCCCGGCGCGGGTGGCCTCGGTGCCGATGCCAGTGGTGTCCTTGAGTTTTTGCTTGAGCAACGGGTCCTCCACCAGCTTGGCGACGTTTTTCATGGCCTTGATCAGGTCGCCTTCGGTAAAGGGCTTGGGCGGCTGGGTCCACAGGTCTTTGAGGTTGACCTTGGCCACGGCATAGTCGTGGCCCTGCACCAGCGTCGGCAAAGCTTGGGGCGCAGGCGCTTCGCGACCTTTGGCGGGTGCCAGCGCTTCGGGCAAGGCGCGTTTCCAGCCCGGTTCAATAATGACTTTGCCCACCGCGCGCAACGCCTGGCCGGCACAGTCGAAATCGGCCTGGGTGCGGTCGTATTCATGGTTGGGCAGGAACTGCGCCAGGTAGCGCGCACGAATCAGCGTATAGACCGCACGGTGCTTGCCGGTCAGTTGGCTGACCTCCTTGCCGGCTCCGGTGGGGATGATGCCGTGGTGGGCGCTGACTTTCGCGTCGTTCCAGGCCCGCGAACGGCGCCGAGGGTCGATGTGCGACATCAGCTCGTTGACCGCCGTGTCCGCACGGCCCAGCGCCGCAAGGATCTTCGGCGCTTCACTGTGCTGGCTCAATGGCAGGTAGCCGCAATCGCTGCGCGGGTAGGTGATGGCCTTGTGGGTTTCGTACAGGGATTGGGCGATATCCAGGGTTTCCTGGGCACCCAGGCCGAGCTTCTTCGAACAGATCTCCTGCAAGGTGCCGAGGTCGAAGGGCAGGGGCGCCACTTCGCGCATGCGCTCGGTACGCAGCTTCACCAGCCGCGCCGTGGCGGCGTTGAGCATGGCGTCGGCGGTGTCCCGCGCCAGTTGCGGGTTGAGGCAACGGCCCTGGTCGTCACAGGCATCCTCAGGGGCGCGCCATTGGGCGGTGAAGGTCATGTGCTCGTGGCGCAGGTCGACATCAATGGCCCAGTAGGCCACCGGCACGAAGTCGGCAATGCTGCGATCACGGTCCACCACCAGGCGCAGGGTCGGGGTTTGCACCCGGCCTACCGGGAGTACGCCCTGGTAACCGGATTGGCGCCCCAGCAGGGTAAACAGGCGGCTCATGTTCATACCTATCAGCCAGTCGGCGCGCGAGCGCCCCAGGGCCGAGTGATACAGGCTGAAGGTTTCTGCACCGGGTTTGAGCGCCGCCAAGGCCTTGCGAATGGAGGCGTCGTCAAGTGCCGACAGCCACAACCGCTGGATCGGCCCGCGGTAGCGGCAGTGTTCCACCAGTTCACGGGCGATCATCTCGCCTTCACGGTCGGCGTCGGTGGCGATCACCAGTTCCTGGGCTTCCCCCAGCAAGCGCTTGACGGCCTTGTATTGGCTGGCGGTCTTGGGCTTGACCAGCATCTTCCATTTATCCGGGACGATCGGCAGGTCTGCCAGCACCCAGCGTTTGTATTTGGCGTCGTAGGCATCGGGCGGTGCGGTCTCCAGCAGGTGGCCGATACACCAGGTGACCGTGACTCCATTACCCAGCCAGCACCCATCGCCGCGGCGGCTGGCACCGAGCACGGCCGCGATATCCTTGGCCTGGGAGGGTTTTTCACAGAGGTACAGCCGCATGGTCATCACATCAGATCGGGTTGATGCCTTGCAGGATGCTTATTTGAAGGGGTTTGAGCAACCATTATCTGTATGGATGTACAGCAATTTGTGTGGGTGCCATACGCCGCTGTAGGAGCGAGCTTGCTCGCGAAGGTCGTTAACGATGACGCGGGGCGCCTGGTGCCCCGCGTTGCTCTCAGGTTCTTCGCGAGCAAGCTCGCTCCTACAGGGCAGAGGTATCAGTTGTTTTCGATATCCACATGCCGGGTTTCCTTGAGGCAGAACAACCCGACGATCAGGCTCACGCCCGTCACCACCACCGGGTACCACAACCCATAGAAGATATCGCCGGTATACACCACCAAGGCAAACGACACCGTCGGCAGGAACCCGCCAAACCAACCGTTACCGATGTGGTAGGGCAGGGACATCGAGGTGTAGCGGATGCGCGTCGGAAACAGCTCAACCATCAGCGCTGCCAACGGCCCGTAGCACATAGCAGCGATGAAGATCAGCACCACGATCAGCACCACCACCATCAGCTTGTTGACCTGGGCCACATCCGCCGATGACGGGTAACCGGCCAGGGCCACGGCGCCACGCAGGGCCGCTTCATCAAAGCCGTCGATACGCACATCGCCCACGCTCACTTGCACCGGGCTGCCCGCAGGGGCGGCGGCGCTGCTGTAGGGCAGACCCTGTTTGACCAAGAAGGTCTTGACCTTGTCGCAGGGGCTGTCAAAACGAGCTTTGCCCACCGGGTCGAACTGGAAGGTGCAGGTGGCCGGGTCGGCCAGTACGGTGATCGGCGCCTGTCGGCTGGCCTGGTCCATTGCCGGGTTGGTGTAGTGCGCCAGGCCCTTGAAGATCGGGAAGTACAGGGCGGTCGCCAGCAGCAGGCCGAGCATCAGCACTGGCTTGCGCCCGACCTTGTCCGACAGCCAACCAAACAGGATAAAGAACGGCGCGCCAATTACCACGCTGATGATCAACAGCATATTGGCCAGGGCCGGGTCCATGCGCAGGAATTGGGTGAGGAAGAACAGCACATAAAACTGCGCCGCGTAGAAGGTCACCGCCTGCCCGCCGTTGATACTGAACAGCGCGATCAGCACCACCTTGAGGTTTTCCCATTTGCCGAAGGACTCGCGAATCGGCGCCTTGCAGGCCTTGCCTTCCTCTTTCATCTTCAAGAAAGCGGGCGATTCGTGCAGGCTCATGCGGATCCAGGTCGAGATGCCCAGCAGCACGATGGAAAACAAGAACGGAATGCGCCAGCCCCACACTTCGAACTGATCGCCGGTGAAGTAACGGCAGGCCAGCACCACCAGCAGCGACAGCAGCAGGCCGAGGGTGGCGGTGGATTGAATCCAGCTGGTGTGCAGGCCGCGCTTGCCCGGTGGCGCATGCTCGGCCACGTAGGTGGCGGCGCCACCGTACTCACCGCCCAGCGCCAGGCCCTGCAGCATGCGCAGCACAATGAGGATGATCGGCGCAGCAATGCCGATGCTGGCGTAGGTCGGCAGCAACCCGACGCAGAAGGTTGCCACGCCCATCAGGATGATGGTCACGAGGAAGGTGTACTTGCGCCCGATCATATCGCCCAGCCGGCCGAACACCAGCGCACCGAATGGCCGCACTACAAAGCCTGCGGCAAAGGCCATCAAGGCAAAGATAAACGCCGTGGTGTCGTTGACCCCGGCAAAGAACTGCTTGCTGATCACCGCCGCCAGGGCGCCGTAGAGAAAAAAGTCATACCACTCGAACACCGTCCCCAAGGAGGAGGCGAAGATGACCTTTCTTGATTCGTTGGCGGTACTTGCACTGGCCGCCGAGCCCAGGGGTTGAGCATGTTCTGACATCGGGTGTCCCTCACAGTGATTATTTATTGTTGTTCCACTGTCGGCGCTGACCTCGGCGCCGCTATTTTTTCAACGTCTTCAATATCGTTAATGATTACGCGGGGTGCCTTGTAGTGCGCGGTGCCGTTGGGTTTTTCGCGAGCAAGCTCGCTCCTACAGTGTTTGGGGACAGGATGAGCTGCGCGGCCTTCTCCGCGATCATCAGCGTGGGTGAGCAGGTATTGCCGGAGGTGATGCGCGGCATGATCGACGCATCCGCAATGCGCAGGCCGGGAATGCCGTGTACGCGCAGCTGGCTGTCGACCACGGCGTCTTTGTCATCGCCCATGCGGCAGGTGCCCACCGGATGGAAAATCGTCGTGCCGATCCGTGCAGCGGCCTCGTGCAGTTGTTCTTCAGTTTGCAGGGCTTCGCCGGGCAGGTATTCCACCGGTGTGAACTGGCTCAGGGCCGGAGCGGCGACGATGCGCCGGGTCAGGCGAATAGCGTCGGCGGCCACGCGCAAGTCTTCGGGGTGGCTGAGGTAATTAGGCTGTATCAGCGGCGCATCCGCCGGGTTGGTCGAACGGATATCCACCCGGCCGCGACTTTGCGGGCGCAGGTCGCAGACCGATGCGGTAAACGCCGGGAAGCCGTGCAACGGTTCGCCAAAGCGTTCCAGGGACAGTGGCTGCACATGGTATTGCAGGTTGGCGGAGGTTTGCTCCGGGCCGGAGCGGGCAAACGCGCCAAGCTGGCTGGGCGCCATCGACAGCGGGCCGCTGCGGTCGTACAGGTAGCGCAGGCCCATGCCCATCTTGCCCCACAATGTGCCGGCGATCTGGTTCAGGGTGCGGGCATTTTCCAGCTTGTAGATCAGGCGCAGTTGCAGGTGATCTTGCAGGTTGCCGCCAACGCCTGGCAGCTCGTGCACCACGTTGATACCCAGCGGCTTGAGCACATGGGAAGGGCCGATCCCTGAGCGTTGCAGAATGCCCGGCGAACCCACCGAGCCGGCGCACAGTACGATCTCTTTGCACGCCTTCCAGCTCAGTGCCTGGCCGTGTTGGCGTCCCAGTACCTGCGAGGCACGACCGTTTTCCAGTAGCACACGCTCAACCTCTACCTCAGTCAGCACGGTGAGGTTGGGGCGCTGGCGGATCGGCTTGAGGAACGCCTTGGCCGCATTCCAGCGCACACCGGCTTTCTGGTTGACCTGGAAGTAACCGCAGCCCTCGTTGTCGCCCTGGTTGAAGTCATTGATATTGGCGATGCCGCTTTGGGCAGCCGCCTCACGAAACGCATCGAGGATCGGCCACGACAGGCGCTGTTGCTCGACGCGCCACTCACCGCCCTCGTTGTGGAATTCAGAGCCGCCGGCAAAATGGTTTTCGCTCTGTTTGAACAGCGGCAGTACGTCTTTCCAAGCCCAGCCCGCGTTGCCCGCCGCCGCCCAGCCATCGTAGTCCTGGGCCTGGCCGCGCATGTAGATCATACCGTTGATGGACGAGCAGCCGCCCAGCACTTTGCCCCGTGGGTAACTCAAGGCGCGCCCCTGCAGGCCGGCTTGGGGTTGGGTCTTGAAGCACCAGTCGGTGCGTGGGTTGCCGATGCAGAAAAGATAGCCGACGGGGATATGGATCCAGGGGTAGTTGTCGCGGCCACCGGCTTCCAGCAGCAGGACACGGTGAGCCGGGTTGGCGGACAGACGATTGGCCAGCAGGCATCCGGCAGGGCCGGCGCCGACGACGATGTAATCGTATTCAGCAGTTGCATTGGGCATCTGGGGTCTCGCTTGTTTTTCTTATTGGGCCCATCCTAGTTGTTAGTTTTCGTCTTAAAAATGTTAGTTTTTACCCACCCGCTGTGCGTTTTTAAACAGCGCCGGCGGGCCCAGGCTCTGGAGGCGATATGTTCGACTGGAATGACCTGCGGTTTTTTCTCGAGTTGCAGCGCAGTGGCCGCCTGCTCACCGCCGCTCAACGCCTGAAAACCACGCATGCCACTGTGGCGCGGCATATCGACGCCATCGAGAAAAGCCTCGGCACGGCGCTGTTCGTACAGCACGCCCAGGGCTATGAGCTGACGCCTGCTGGCGAAGCATTGCTCAAACATGCCGAAGCTATGGAAAACGTGGCACTGCTGGCCGAAGACGAGCTCACCCACTCTGCGGCGCCCCTGGGCAAGATTCGCCTTGGTGTAGCCGAAGGGCTGGGCGTGATGTTTCTGGCCGCACGCATGGGCGGGTTGTTTGAACGCTATCCAGGTTTGGAGGTGGAGCTGGTCGCGGTGCCGCGTTTCGTCAGCATCCTCAATCGCGAAGCGGAGATCAGCATTCACTTGGAACGCCCCAGCGCCGATCAACTGGTGACGCGCAAACTCACCGATTATCGTCTGGCGCTGTACGCCAGCCGTGCCTACCTGGCGCGTAACCCGCCCATCGAAAAACGTGAAGACCTCGCTGGCCATGCCTGGATCGATTATGTCGATGATCTGCTGTTCAGCCAGGAATTGAAGTTCCTCAACAGCTTCTGCCGTAGCCCCCGGGTGGTGTTCCACAGCACCAGCGTGATCGCCCAGCACCAGGCGGCGCGTTCGGGGTTGGGCATTGCGGTGTTGCCATGTTTCATGGCGGCTGGGGATGGAGAGTTGGTGCCGTTGCTACCGGCGGAGGGTATCCAGCGCAGCTATTGGATCAGTTCGCGCCGGGAGCTGCACAAGTCGGTGCGGTTGCGGGTGTTGTGGGATTATGTGGTGGAGCTGTGCGCAAGGGAGCAGGGCTTGTTGCTCGGCGAATCCCGCTGACACACACGGATTAAAATGTGGGAGCTGGCTTGCCTGCGATGGCGGTGTCAGTCACCGATGGGCAAGCTGACCGGCCGTCATCGCAGGCAAGCCAGCTCCCACATTTGGATCGTGGTGTGTCAGGGACAGTCTAGAGCTTTACTACCTGATGCACCTGCTCGGCACAGGCCCGGGCCTCTTCAATCATCTTTCCGAACGCATCGCTGGTGACTTCGGCATGGGTCAGCCAGCGCTTTTTCTGGCTCAGGCGATAGTGATAGCGCAGCGAGCCGTCCTCCAGTTTTCCGTCCAGGTAGAGGTCGTACCAGGGCGAGCGTACCTTGCAGCCGGGGATGGCTTTTTCCATCTTCCCGCCTGCCAGGGTGTAGGTGTAGTCATAGGTTTCAGGATTGCCCAGGTAAAGGTCGGCCTGTTGCCCCTGGCGGCGATAGTTGATGTAGCCCTCCCAGCGGTCTTTCAAGGACGGGTCGGTGTAGACATAGTCATTGGCCAGTTTTTCCAGGGCGCGCTGATCGTTCATGCGGGCGGTGACGCTGTAGCCGTCATGTACCACAAAGCGGGTGGGTTCGCGGGTGATCTGGCAGTCGCTGATATCGTTGCCGAAGTTGGCGCAGATGTTCTGGTCGGTGGCGGTGGTGCCTTGCTGGCGGTCTGCGACGCTCAGTTGCATCAGCGGCAGGCGGCTGAAGGTAATAGTCGCCTTGACCGCGCCATCTCCCTCTTTGCCGTACTGCACCTGTTTGTCCAGGCGTATCGAGACTTCGGGGCGCTCCAGTGGGATGTGTTCTTCGCGCACCTGGCCCTGCGCATCGTTGACCAACACCCAGCGGTCCTGAATATCGGGCATGGTCTGGCCAGGGGCGAAGACCGGGTTGGTCGGGTCAAGCCACCACACCTGGCCATTCACTTCGGCACGCACGATGGCGTGGTTCGGCGCCTGGGTGCCAGGAATCAGCAGGGCATCGACCACGTCGCCACGGCTGACCCACGCGGTCTCAGCCTTGATGCCACTGGCTTTGAGCATGGCCGTCAGCAGCGTCGCCAGGTCCTTGCAGTCGCCGTAGCCGTGCTGCTCGATTTCCGCCAGGCTGAACGGCACATAGCCGCGCTCGGTCGCGCGCCAGTCACCCAGGTAGCGGTAGTGATCATTGATGTGCTGCATCATTGCCGCGACTTGCTCAGCTGGCGCCAGGCTGCGTGCGGCGGCCACGGCGGCGGCGGCTTGCGCCGGCAGGGTGGCGCCGAGGATCTGGTTGTAACGCTGGGCGAAATCACTGAAGTACGCCTGGCGGTCCACGGCGCTCCCCACTTCCAGGCGTGGGACGCGCAGTAGTGCGGCGGCGGAGGATTCATTGATGTAGTTGAGGTAGGTCGGGGCTTTTTGCACCACATCCAGGGTCTTGCCGTTGCTCGAAGGCGTTACCTTGAAACCGTCGAACAATTCACTTCGCCACTGGATCGGCCGTTCGGCGGTAAAGCGCGCCTTGAAGCGATCGCGGCGGGCTGAGCTGGGCCCGAATTTGAGCACATAGTGGAACTGGGTCATCAGCGGTTTGGCCGGGTAATGCTGGCGTACCGTGTAGCGGATCTGCGTGCCCACGCGCAGGTTGGGGAAGGCCAGGGAGGTTTGCTTGTCGCGGCTGAAGCCTTGGTCCGGGTTGGGTGCGCTGCGGGTATCGATTTGCGTGGCGGCCAGGGCGACGGGCTTGGCGCCAGGCTGGGTGGATTGAGCGCTGACCACTTCAAAGGTGTCGGCTTCGGAGTAGTCGAAGTCGATGCGCGAAAGCATTTCGCGGCCGTTGGCCTTGAGGATCGTGTAGCGGTAAGTGGTGGTGCAGTCTGTGCTGGCGTCGCGGTTGAAGTGGCAGTGCAGCTCGGTGTCACTGGCCAGCGGGGCTTCGGCTATGGGTTGCAGGGCTGCGCTGACGGAATGGGAAACCAGCCCCAGGCTGATGGCAATCAAAGGGCGGTGAAACGAAAAACGGTACATGGGCGCCTCGGGTGACACATTGAAACAGCTACCCGGCGGGTAGCGAGAAGGCGCCGGATGATAATGGATCTCAACGGCAAAGGCCAGGATTGTTCGACAATTTATCGGGCTGAAAGGCCCGGGCTAGAGCCTTTTGTTTGATTTGTGTCAAGGTTTCAGCAGTTCGAACTCTGCACTGGCCAGGCGTTCACCGTTGATCAAAACATGTATCCGATGCGTGCCGGGGTAGTGCTTGCGCGTGGTCAATTCGCGGATGTGCTGCTCGCGGTTGATGGTCTGCCGTTCGCCGGCGCCCAAGGTAAAAGCCTTGAGCTTGAACACTTTGGATGCGCTGTGGCCAGCGCTTTTTACGTAGTCGATGGCGTAGTCCACCACCAGTTTTTGCGCGTGGTTGGCGGTGGATTCCAGCTGGAATGACAGATTGATCCGCTCGCCCAATCGGATCACGGCGGGGGTGACGCTCAGTCCACGGATCGTCACCTCAGCCTTGGCTCCGGCCCCCATGATCGTCAGCGCGCGGGTGTCGCCTTGCTTGATCAAGCTGCGCAACGCATGGCGAGCGATCCAGGCGGTGTGGGCGTTGGCCAGGTTCCAGCCTTCGATCACGTTGAGCACCCAGTCGGGGTGGTCCTTGGTGATGTCATTGAGGTGGTTGGCCACCGACTTGCGCACATAGAGGCTGCTGTCGGCCCTGAGGTTATCCAGGATCGACGCACATAACTCGGGGTTGGCCTGCACGTTGGCGAGGCGAAACGACCAAGGCAGGCGAGGGCGTGAGCCTTCACTGGCCAGGCGGCGTACGTGTTCGTTGCCATCCAGCGACCATTGCTGCATCACTGCCAAGGTGCGCTCGAAGTCGTGCAGTAAGAAGTGGCGAATGGCGAACTCGGCCGAACCAAAGGTGGTGAAAAACTTCAGCGCGGCCATTGAACGTTTGAAATCACCCAGGCCATAACTCGCCACGTAATGCGCCAGGAACAGGCTGACAAAGCCGCTGTTGATGCGCGGTGCCAGAGCGTAAAGCAGCTTGAGGGTTTGCGCATAATCCAGCGGGATCACCGCGTGCAGGCTCTCGCTGACCCGGGCCATGCGTTGCATCACCGATAACTCGGCCAGCCCGACGCAAGCGTGCTGGAGAAAACCCTTGGCGTCGAACGCCGGGTACACCACAGTCATTTCGGTGGCGATGTGTTGCAGGCGTTCGATGTTGAAGATTTCCTTGAGGGCCGGGGCGGCTTGGTCGCTCATCTGCATTTCCATGGTGGGGTCAGAGAAACCAGCGATATTCTCGCGCATGGATCTCTTGTTGAAAGGCCAGGTGATCCTGGCGTTTGTTCTCGCAATACACTTCGACAAATTCCGCGCCCAGCTTGTCGCGCAGTATTGGTTGCTGCTGCATGGCACGCACGGCGTCGAGCATTTCCACCGGGAAATCGGTGCCGCTGTTGCGGTCTTCGTTCAATGGCGCGATGGGTTCGCGCTTGGCCTCAAGCCCGTGCTCCAGGCCCACCAGGATTGCCGCCAGCACCAGGTAAGGGTTGGCATCGGCGCTGGCCAGGCGGTGCTCGATCCGCAGGTTGCGCGGGTCGGACTCGGGGATGCGCACACAGGCATCGCGGTCTTCAAAGCCCCAGCTCGCCCGCGTCGCAGCGTTGACCGTGCCGCCCAGGCGACGGAAGGCGTTGTGGTTGGGCGAGAAGATCGGCATGCAGTGGGGCAGCAATTCCAGGCAACCGGCTACGGCGTGGCGCAATGGCTGCTGCTGATGGGTCGCTAGCAAGTTATTGCCCGCTGCGTCGTAAAGGCTGACATGCACGTGCATGCCGCTGCCGGGAAATTGCAGATAGGGTTTGGCCATGAAGCTGGCGCGGTAACCATGCTTGAGCGCAACGCCACGGGTGCTGCGGCAGAACAGGGCGGCCCAGTCGGCGGCGCGCAGGCCGTCATCGCAGTGGCCGAAGTTGATCTCGAACTGGCCGGGGCCGATCTCGGCGGTGATCACCGTGATGTCGATGCCTTGGTCCTTGGCGGTTTGCGCCATGTCGTCGAGCACGTCGCTGAAACGCGACAGCCGTTCGATATGCAGGTTGGGCTGGTCGTCGGCATCCCCACTGAGCGGGTCGCGGGCGAATTGCGGCAGGCCGTTTTCCAGCTGTTTATCGAACAGGTAGAACTCCAGCTCAAACGCCACCACGGGATGAATGCCCTGATGCTGCAAGCGTTCCAGGACCTTGGCCAGGACTTCGCGGGGTTCGAACTCGATGGGCGCTTCGGTGCCGTCCGAGGTGATGAGCATTTGCCCCAATGGCTGCGACTCCCAGTTCACCGGTTTGAGCGTGCCGGGCACCAATCGGCGATTGGCATCCGGGTCGCCATCGTTGAAGCAGTAGTCGCCAATCTTGAACAACCCCCCCTGGACCCCCAGCAATACCGCATTCTGCGGCAGCTTCAGCGGGCTGCCAGCGGCGACTTTTTCAAGCATCTCCACGGGGTAGCGCTTGCCGTAGAAATGCCCGGGAATGTCCAGGGCGATCAGGTCGACATAGCGCACGTCGGGGTGGTTCTGGCGAAAGCTGCGTACTTCGGCCAGCAACGTGGAGGAATGGCTTTTCACGGGTGCAGCTCCTAGTTGTAAACCCACAAGACGCGGGCGGGCAGGTCGGTCAGGTTGGCGTAGCGGCAGTGGGCGAAACTGGCGAGGTGGAAACTGTCGCCTTCGTAGAGGGTGACCGCATCGGGCTCACCCTCAACCCACAGCGTCAGCTCGCCCTCCAGCACAAAACCGGCCTGCTCGGCGCGGTCGCTCATGCTTTGCTCACCGCTGTTGGCACCGGGGGCCAACAGACTATCGAGCATCGAGAACGCACCGTTCATGCTCGGAGACACCAGGATGTCGGTGATGCCATTGGCGTAATACACCGTGCGCCGCTCGTTGGGGCGTGTGACCCAATCCACCGCCTTGGGTTTGGGCAGGCTGTAGAAATAGGTGGTGGGCACATCGAGGGCGTGACTGATGGCGGTTAAATCGGCCACGGTCGGGCGCGACAGGCCACGTTCGACCTGGGACAGAAACCCCACCGACCGTTCGATTTTTTGCGCAAGTTGGGCCAGGGTGAGCTTCTTGTGCTTGCGCAGGTCGTGGATCAGCGCCGCGAGGGTGGCGAGTTCTTCTTGAGGGGTCATGAAATTTAATTCGAATAATTTCATGAAAAATTACACGATTATTTTCACGCTCGCAAACCCTATGCACAAACCCTTGTGGCGAGGGAGCTTGCTCCCGCTGGGCAGCGAAGCGGCCCCAACCCATTCACCGCATGCGTTCAGTGGATGCGCGGTGTGGCTTTTTGGGGCTGCTGCGCAGCCCAGCGGGAGCAAGCTCCCTCGCCACAAAGGATTGGGAAATATGGGGAAACTGTATTGGGCAGGGACATCTCAGGTGCCTGCTAGGTTGAATGGACCATTCAACCATTCAGGGGAGCAAAGGATTGCTTCACAAGCCCAACTCTCATTTGTTGCGACGTGGCCGTTATTCAGAACCTGGTCGAGCTTATTTGGTGACTGCCGTGGTTTATCAACGTCGCCCGGTATTTGCCGATCTTTACCTGGGGCGGCTATTGGTTGCCGAGCTCAAACGAGCCCATGACCTTGGACTGGTCAACTCGCTGGCTTGGGGCATTATGCCGGACCACCTTCACTGGTTATTTGAATTGCGAGGCGCGACGCTGCCTGAAGTGATGAAACGGGTGAAGTCGCGCAGCACACTGACCATCAACCGAGCCCGTCGCACGCACGGTGCTTTTTGGCAGTACGGCTATCATGATCGTGCGGTGCGGGCCGATGAAGACCTTATCAAGGCTGCTCGCTACATCATCGCCAACCCACTGCGAGCCGGACTGGTCGAGCATGTTGGCGACTACTCGCTCTGGGACGCCGCCTGGCTATAACGGTGTACCCCCCTGTGGCGAGGGAGCTTGCTCCCGCTGGGCCGCGAAGCTGCCCCAAAAAGCCCGACCGCGTACCCACTGAAAACATGCGGTGAATGGATTGGGGCCGCTGCGCAGCCCAGCGGGAGCAATCTCTGGCCACAGGGAAATACGGCTGAATGATTACGCGCCGCCGCGGTCGGAATCTGGGTACGCACCATTAATTGAAGGAGCACCCATGAAGTCGAAAACCTTAGCCGCTTGCCTGCTGGTCGCTGCCAGCTTTTCCTCCGTCAGCGCTGTAGTGCAGGCCGGCGATACCCCTCAGGAAACCGTGCAACCTTCAAACATCAACGCTCGTGATTTGAAAGAAGGCGACCGCGCTCCGGATATCCTGATGCGCAAGGAGTCGGCCATCAGCGATTGGAAAAAGCGCGGCCTGAAGCAGCCCGAAGAAGAAAGCCAGTGGGCGCGCGTAGGCGACAAGTACGTCCTGCTCAAGACCACCAACGGCACCATCCTCGAGATTACGCCAGTCAAGAAATAATCCCGCCGGGGCATCTGCTCGTTTCATGTTTCTTGCGTTAAGGTAACCGACCGCAATGGTCGCGTTACCTTTGAAGAACGAGAGCAGGATGCTTGCCACCATCAGAAACTACCCCCGCACCGTGAACCTGTTGCTGTGCGCCACGTTGCTGCTTACGCTGGCCAAGGCCATCACTTTTCCTTATCTCGTGATCTACCTCACCAGCCATTTCGCCTTGGACATTACCCAGGTCGGCCTGGTAATCGGCAGTTCGCTGATCGTCGGTTCGCTACTCAGTGTCTACGGTGGTTTCCTGGTCGACCGCATCAATAGCTATCGCCTGTTGCTCGGCTTGAGCCTGGTGTTTGTGCTGGGGTTTATCGGCACGGTGCTGGCGCAAAATATCTGGTCGTTCTATGGCTGCCTGATCCTGATCAACCTGGCCTACGCCGTCATCGATATTGCGGTGAAAGCCGGCTTCGCCAGCCTGCTGCCCGAAGACGCGCGCAGCGAAGTGTTTTCCATCAAATACACGCTTACCAATATCGGCTATGCCGTGGGGCCGTTCTTTGGCGCGATGGTGGCCAAGCTGGATATCAGCCTGCCGTTTATTCTGTCGGCGCTGTTGGGGCTGGGGTTTTTTCTGCTGTACGGGCGCTGGGGTGACCGTAACTTGGCCACGGTGGACGCCACGCAAAAGCCGCTGCCGTTCCTTGCCGTCGCCCGCGTTTTGCTGCAGGACCGTCGCCTGGTGTGCTTCACCCTCGGCGGTTTACTCAGCGCGGTGGTGTTCGGCCAGTTCACGGCCTATCTGTCGCAATACCTGGTGACCACCACGACCGCCGAATACACCTACACGGTGATCAGCGCGGTGCTGACCACCAACGCCGTGCTAGTGATTGCCTTGCAGTACTTGATTGGCCGGCGCATCTCGCACCGTTACCTGAGCCAGTGGCTGATCGCTGGCTTGAGCATGTTCATGCTGGGGTTGATTGGCTTCGGGCTGTCCACCAGCGTGGTGGGCTGGGTGCTGGCGATGGCGGTGTTCACCGTCGGGGAGATCATCGTGTTTCCGGCCGAATACATGTTTATCGACCGAATTGCCCCGGACCACCTGCGGGGCATGTATTACGGGGCGCAAAACCTGTCCAACCTCGGTGCGGCGCTGGGGCCGGTGCTGTGTGGGCTGGTGTTGGCCAGCCTGCCGGCCCATTACATGTTCTACATGCTGGGGGCGTTTATCGTTGCCGGCGGGGTGTTTTATTTCATGGGAGCGGCGATAAAGGCAAATCATCCAGCGTGAGCTTGCCGACGTTGTTGCTTTGCAGCTCGTAGCGCAATTCATCCACCATTTTCGCTACTTCCTGCGGGGTCTGCAGGCGGTTGGTGCTGATGCCAGTAACCACCAGGTCGACGCGGCCGGTCTCGGCATCGTAGACCTTGAGGGTCAAGGACGCGTCCCGGCACAGGGTGAATTCGCACGTCAGCGGTGACAGGCCTTCTTCGATGCAGTTGCGCAGCTGAGAGAGGGTAAACATGCGGGTTCCTTCTAGGCATAAATACGATCCCTTGAAGGTTATTGCTTGCACCGCCGCTCAATAAGGCGAATTCGCACTAGACGCACTAGTGCATTTGCAGGGTCAGGGCTTGTTTTTCAGGCGCAAATCACCGGCAAACAGCCCGCGTTCACGAGCCCAGACGATCGCAGCACTACGGCTGTGCACCCCCAGCTTGGAATACACCGTGGCCACATGGTTACGCACGGTGTTGGGCGCCAGTTTCAGGCGCGAGGCGATTTCTTTGTCCGCCAGGCCCTCGCAGATCAGGCCCAATACATCGCGCTCGCGGGCGGTGAGGTCGGTGAAGGAAACATTCGGCAGGTTGGGGCTGTTGACGCTCTTGGCGTTGGCCAGCTTCTCGATCAGGGTCTGGCTGAACCAGGACGCATCCTGCATGACTTCCTCGATGGCCGCCACCAGTTCCAGCTCCGAGCGTTTGCGCTCGGTGATGTTCATCAGCACCATCAGGTAGCAGGGGACGTCCTGGATAATCACGGTGTCGGCGGATACCACGCAGTCGATCACCTCGTTGCCTTTCTTGCGCACCTTGAGGTCCTGGCCTTCAAGGTTGCCGGCTTTTTCCAGGGTGGCGAACAACTGCGCGCCGGCCTGGGGGCTGTCGATGAAGTTGATGTCTTCGATGGATTTGCCGATCAATTCCTCGCTGATGTAGCCGGTGATGCTCATGAAGGCTTCGTTGATGTCTACTACCTGGCGGTTGTCGGCACTGCATACCAGGGTCGGCACGGGCGTCAGGCGGAAGGATTTGGCGAAGCGTTCTTCGCTCTGGCGCAGGGCGATCTCGGCTTTGCGCCGAGGCTCCAGGTCGGTGAAGGAAAACAGCATGCAGTCTTCCTCGTTCATGTCCAACGGTTGGCCGGCGACGATCACCAGTTTGCTGCCACCTTCGGGCAGTCTCAGTTCGGCCTGCATCTGCGGGATGGTCGCGCCTTCGCCCAGGCGCTGGATCGCCAGGTCCTTGCGCTCGGCCTGTTCCAGCACATCCAGTTCATACACAGATTTGCCGATGACCTGGTCGCGGTTGTAGCCGGTCATCTCCAGAAAACCCTGGTTGACCTTGATGTAGCGCAGGTCGCTGAGGCGACAGATCACCGCGGGCGCCGGGTTGGCGTTGAAGGTTTTCTCAAAGCGTTGCTCGGCGCTGGCCCATTCGGTGGCGTCGCTGAGGATCAGTACCAGCAACTCAGGTTCACCCTGGGCATCGGTCAGCACCAGGCTGCGCAGGCGATGTACCCAACTGCGGTGTTCGTCGTCGGCGGGTGTGACTTCCACCACCACATCGCTGAACTCTTCTCCGGCAGCCACGCGGCTGAGGGGGTAGCTGTCCAGTGGCAAGGGATGGTTGTTGCGATAGCGCAGGGCAAAGCGTTTGGCGTACGCCTCGGTATTGGCGCCCAGTTCCTTGACCTCGCTGACCCCATGCATGGTCAACGCCGCTTCATTGGCCCAGAGAATGGTCTGGTCGACCTCGGCCAGAATCACACCGTCGGACAGCCCGGAGATGATGGTTTGCAGTTGGCGGCGGTTGGTTTCTTTGGCGAGAACATCCTGGGTCATAACGTCTCCGATTAGGGCAGGGCAAGGCACATTGGGTTACGACATCCTGGCTTCAGGATAGTGCAGAGTAATTACCCACGGGGCAGTGCGAATGCACCAGACCACCTGGTGCATATGGGCCAGGACTGAACGTATGTCGTTTCGCCACACTCACACCCATCAAGGCACATTGCCTTGCTCCTCAATTTGAAAAGGACCTTTGTATGACCACTGTCTATGAAACCAATCGATCGCTGTTTCGAGTGTCGTGGAGCTCGGTATTGGCCGGTAGTGCAATCGCACTGGTCACCTACCTGGTCTTGAGTGTGTTGGGCACCGCCATTGGCGCCAGTGCCGTTGACCCGATGGAAGCGGGCAACCCGTTGAGCGGTTTTGGCACGGGTGCGGGTATCTGGTTGTTTGTATCGACTCTGGTCGCCATCGCGTTGGGCGCGTTCGTGGCCGGCCGCACCGCGCCGGATCGTGGCGGCCTGCATGGGGTGCTGACCTGGACCTTGACCACCTTGCTCACCACTTGGCTGTTGGCGGGCCTGGCTTCCAGCGTGGTCGGTACGGCCGGCAACGTGGTGGGTAAAGGTCTGTCTGCTGCGGGCAGTGGCATTGCTGCCGCCGCGCCGGGGATTGGCAATAGCATCAAGCAACAGTTGAACGAGCAGGGCATCGAGTTGGACTGGAACAGCCTGCAAGGCCAACTGGATACCTTGCTCAAGCAGAGCGGCAAGGCTGAACTGGACCCTGCCAATGTCGAGCAGAAAGCCGATCAGGCAGCTGTCGATGGCAAGCAGTCGGCTACCGATGCAGCGACCAATCCTGCCCAGGCCGGTGATGAGCTCAAGCAATGGTTCGAACGTGTGAAAGCGTCCGGCGAGCCAGCATTGAATGCAGCGGATAAAGAGGCGCTGGTCAACATCGTCGCGGCCCGCACTGGCAAGAGCAAAGAAGAAGCCACGCAGATCGTCGACAACTATGCCCAGGCTTATCAGCAAGCCATGCAAAAGTTTGATGAGCTGAAAAAGCAGGCTGAACAGAAAGCCCGTGAAGCCGGTGAAGTCGCTGCCAAGCAACTGTCCCGCGCGGCCTGGAGCACCTTGGCCATGCTGCTGTTGGGTGCGGCGTTGAGCTTCTTTATTGGTCGTATCGCGCTGACTACCCGTCGCGTGCCTTTGGCTTAAAGATGTCTGCGGCAAGGACGCCGCCGGTGTGAAGGGGTAAAATGCTGGCATTTTACCCTTATCCCACAAAGGTGACCCTTGAGCGCAGGCAAAGCCGTCGGACTGTTATTACTCACTTCCCTGTTGGCGGCGTGCGGCACCTCGCCGCCACGCACGCCCAACGACCTCTGCGGTATCTTCCGCGAAAAAGACGACTGGTACGACGCCGCCAAGGTCACGCAAAAGCGCTGGGGCGTACCGATCCAGGTGCCGTTTGCCATCATGTATCAGGAGTCGGGCTTTCGCCACGACGCCAAGACCCCGCGTAAATACCTGCTGTGGATCATCCCATGGGGCCGCGTCTCCACCGCTTCCGGCTATGCCCAGGCCAAGGATGAAGTATGGAACGACTACCGCAAAGCCACCGGCCGCAGCGGCGCTGATCGCGAAGACTTCGACGACGCGATCGACTTTATCGGCTGGTACATGGACAAGACCTACACCATCAACGGCGTCTACAAATACGATGCCTACGGCCAGTACCTGAACTACCACGAAGGCTGGGGCGGCTACCGCCAGCGCACCTATGCCAGCAAAGCCTGGCTGCCGCCGGTAGCGAGCAAGGTACAGGCGCGTTCGCAGATGTATGCGCGCCAATATGCCGGGTGCAAGGATGAGTTGGAGCGCGGGTTCTGGAGCCGGTTCTGGCATTGGTTGTAAAGGGTCGACACGGCGACCTCTGAATGCATGCAGATTCAATGTGGGAGCTGGCTTGCCTGCGAAAGCGGTCGTGCAGTCACAGGTGCATTGACTGACACACCGCCTTCGCAGGCAAGCCAGCTCCCACATTGGATTCTGACGCGGCTGTATGCATTCCAGCGAACGGTCCACCATCACGTTGGCCATTTTCCTGCACTTGCCAAACCCCTCCGATTCTGGGAAAACCCCAGCCTTTGGCCCCTTCAATGAGAACCCCATGAGCAACGACGAACTACAGGTCACCGACATCCGCCTGGGCGACGGCAAAGCCGTGGTCAAAGGCGCGCTGATCACCACCCAATACACCGGCACCCTGGAAGATGGCACGGTGTTCGATTCCTCCTGGGAGCGGGGCAAACCGTTCCAGTGCGTGATCGGCAATGGCCGCGTGATCAAGGGGTGGGACCAGGGCTTGATGGGCATGCAGGTTGGCGGTGTACGCTCGTTGTATGTACCGGCGCACCTGGCCTATGGCGAGCGCTCGATGGGCGCGCATATCAAACCCAACAGTAATCTGCGCTTCGAAATTGAATTGCTGGAAGTGCTGACACGGGATGATTGAAGAGGTTGAACATGGACGTTGATCCACAGGTGTTGCCTGGCAGTTTCCTCGAAGGCATTCGGGTGGTTGAGCTGCTTGGCTGCGATGAAGCTGAGCTGCAGCAGTTTTTTGAACAGGCGCCGGCTTACTTCATCGCGGTGAATGGCGAACCGGCTACCCCGTCCGAAGCACGGGAAGAATTACGCGGCCAATTACCCGCCGGCTGGCATTGCAGCCGCCTGTACTGGCTGGGTTACCGAGATGCGCAGGGCCACCTGGTCGCCGTGGTGAATATCGCCGCGGATTTGCTCGCCACCGGGGTGTGGCACATCGGGTTGCTGCTGGTGCATGCGCGCTGGCACGGCAGCGGGCTGGCGCAGCGCTTGCACGCGGACCTTGAGGCCTGGGCGGTGGCGAAGGGCGCCCAGTGGCTGCGGCTGACGGTAGTGGTGGGCAATACCAGGGCCGAGCGTTTTTGGCCCAGACTTGGATATGTACAGGTGCGTACCCGCGAGGGCATCTCGATGGGTCGGCAGGTGAATAAGGTGTCTATCCAGGTAAAGGGTGTTGCCAGCGCGAGCATTGAAGACTACGTGGCGTTGGTTGAAAGGGATCGACCTGATACGCCATAGCCAGGGATGTACATCAATCCCAGGTAGACGCTGATCGAGCTGACGCACCGCGATCCAAATGTGGGAGCTGGCTTGCCTGCGAAGACGGCCTGACAGTCAACACAGTTGGACCGTGTACATATCCATTCCTGCGGTAACGGCTACTCAGGGTTCCGCTTTTATAGCGGCTCACTTTTGAAAAGCCGGACTGCCGGCCCAGACAAAAGTAAGCAAAACGCTCTTTCCTGAACCCATCCTGAAGAATCTTCTTATTCACCAAGCTGGCACTTTCCTACGGTTTACTCCGCCAACATCGGGGCGTAAGCTTCGCGCGTTTTCATCAATAGCGGAGACCCTCAGTGGGTACTTGTTCGAGTGACAGTCGTCGGCCGGTTTCGGTAACCGGCCTCTACTTGGCAAGGTAACGCGCATTTTCCAGATGCCGTTGTCTCGCCTCATAAAGCGAGAAGCGGCATCCCGGCGGTGGCCACTCCTGGCAACTGCCTGATTCCCTCTCATCGACGCTGACCAGCACCTGGGTAACGCCTGGATGCTACGGACGCGCCTGCCTGTTACGGCGGGCGGGCCAGGTTCGGCTGTGCCTGTGTGACGGGCGCGGTGTGGACGGGCAGTACCTGCACGACGGTTTTTCCTCGCGCAGGAGTTACACCATGAACCTCACTTTGCTCAAAGAGTTCTTCGCCGGTTTCCTGCGGACCCGGCATATCGCCCGGCATTTTCGCCGCCTGGCGATGCTGGAGACCGTGACCGATGCCAGCGTCAGCCGCGAAGTACCGCCCAGCCTGGCGCAGACACTGGTGGCCTCTGCCAACCGCAGCACTGTGCAATTGCTGGGCGTGCTGGGCAGCCACGCCGAGGGCTTGAGCACTCAGGAAGCCGACGCCTTGCGCGTGCAATACGGCCTTAACGAAGTCGAGCACGAACAGCCGCTGCCGTGGTGGGTGCACCTGTGGCATTGCTACAAGAATCCGTTCAACCTGCTGCTGACCCTGTTGGCGGTGATCTCTTGGCTGACCGAAGACATGAAGGCCGCCACGGTGATTTTCTCCATGGTGGTGCTCTCGACCCTGTTGCGCTTCTGGCAGGAGGCCAAGTCGAACAAGGCCGCCGACGCCTTGAAGGCCATGGTGAGCAATACCGCGACGGTGCTGCGCCGCGATGCTGCCAAGCGCATTGAACTGCCGATCAAACAACTGGTGCCAGGCGATCTGATTATATTGTCGGCCGGCGACATGATCCCCGCGGACTGCCGCGTGCTCAGCGCCAAGGACTTGTTCGTCAGCCAGGCGGCGATGACCGGCGAATCCATGCCGGTGGAAAAGTTCGCCCACCAGCAGGACGCCCACACGCGCAACCCGCTGGAGCTGGAGAACATTCTGTTTATGGGCACCAACGTCGTGTCCGGCGCCGCCACGGCGGTCATCCTCGCCACCGGCAACAGCACGTATTTTGGTGCCTTGGCGCAACGCGTCACGGCGACGGACCGTGCGACCACCTCGTTCCAGCAAGGGGTCAACAAGGTCAGTTGGTTGCTGATTCGCTTTATGTTCGTGATGGCGCCGCTGGTGCTGTTCATCAACGGCTTCACCAAGGGCGACTGGACCGAGGCGTTACTGTTCGCGCTGTCGATTGCGGTAGGCTTGACCCCGGAAATGCTGCCCATGATCGTCACCTCGACCTTGGCCAAGGGCGCGGTGTTTCTGTCGCGCAAGAAGGTCATCGTCAAGCGCCTGGACGCGATTCAGAACTTCGGCGCCATGGACGTGCTGTGCACCGACAAGACCGGCACGCTCACCCAGGACAAGATTTTCCTGGCGCGCCATGTGGACGTGTGGGGCCAGGAGTCGGACGACGTGCTGGAAATGGCCTACCTCAACAGCTACTACCAGACCGGCCTGAAAAACCTGTTGGATGTGGCCGTGCTCGAGCATGTGGACATCCATCGTGAGCTGAAAGTCGGTACCGCGTTCCACAAGGTCGACGAGATCCCATTCGATTTCAACCGCCGCCGCATGTCGGTGGTGGTGGCCGAGGAGCACCAACCGCACCTATTGATCTGCAAAGGGGCGGTGGAGGAAATTTTGTCGGTGTGCAATCGCGTGCGTCATGGTGACGTCGATGAGGCACTGACCGACGAACTGCTGGCGCGCATTCGCCAGGTGACGGCGGCCTTTAACGAGGAAGGGCTGCGGGTGGTGGCGGTAGCGGCGCAGCCGATGCCGGCAGGACGTGACACCTACACCCTGGCCGATGAAAACAACCTGACGCTGATCGGCTACGTGGCGTTTCTCGACCCGCCCAAGGAAAGCACCGCGCCCGCCCTCAAGGCCCTGAAGGCCCACGGCGTGGCGGTGAAAGTGTTGACCGGCGACAACGAACTGGTCACGGCGAAGATCTGCCGCGAAGTGGGCCTGGAGCAACAAGGCTTGCTGATGGGCAACGACATCGAGTCGATGAGCGACGCCGAACTGGCCCTGGCCGTGGAAACCACCAATGTGTTTGCCAAGCTCACGCCCAGCCACAAGGAACGCATCGTGCGGCTGCTCAAGGCCAACGGACATGTGGTCGGCTTTATGGGCGATGGCATCAACGACGCTCCGGCGTTGCGCACGGCGGATATCGGGATTTCGGTGGACAGTGCGGTGGACATCGCCAAGGAAGCGGCCGACATCATCCTGCTGGAGAAGAGCCTGATGATCCTGGAGGAGGGCGTGCTGGAAGGCCGGCGCACCTTCGCCAACATGCTCAAATACATCAAGATGACCGCCAGTTCGAACTTCGGCAACGTGTTCTCGGTGTTGGTGGCCAGTGCCTTTATCCCGTTTTTGCCGATGCTGCCGATGCACCTGCTGGTGCAAAACCTGCTGTATGACATCTCGCAGATTGCGATTCCGTTCGACAACGTCGATGACGAGATGCTTGCCACGCCGCAACGCTGGCAGCCGGGGGAAGTGGGGCGCTTCATGTTGTTTTTCGGGCCGATCAGTTCGATCTTCGACATCACCACGTTCGCACTCATGTGGTATGTGTTTGATGCCAACACTCCAGACCACCAAACGCTATTTCAATCCGGCTGGTTTGTGGTGGGGCTGCTGACCCAGACCCTGATCGTGCACATGATCCGCACGCCAAAAATCCCATTCCTGCAAAGCCGCGCAGCGCTGCCGTTGATGTTGATGACCGGCGTGATCATGGCCGTGGGGATATTCCTGCCGATGGGGCCTTTGGCGCACTACTTCAAATTGCAGGCGCTGCCGTCGCTGTACTTCGTGTTCCTGCCGGTGATTTTGCTGGCGTACATGGCGCTGACTCAGGCAGTGAAGGGCTACTACATTCGCAGGTTTGGCTGGCAGTAACAGGTTCCATGCAACATCGCAAATCCTGTGGGAGCCGGGCTTGCCCGCGATGACGGTGTATCAGTCGCCAGATTCATTGGTGGTGTACCGCTATCGCAGGCAAGCCAGCTCCTACAGGGACCTGCGAGTTACCAATGTGCCGCTGCATTCATGGAGATTTCTTATGCAGGCAATCAACAACATCAACCTCAACTCCCTGGTCGACACCGTGGTCAGCCTCAGCGCTGCGTTTATTCTCGGTGGCCTCATCGGGTTCGAGCGCCAGTACCGCCAGCGCACCGCCGGCTTACGTACCAATGTGCTGGTGGCGGTGGGCGCGGCGATCTTTGTCGACATGGCCAACCGACTGGGCGGTGCGGAAGGCGCGGTGCGCGTGGTCGCTTACGTGGTGTCGGGCATTGGCTTCCTGGGGGCGGGTGTGATCATGCGGGAGGAGGGCAATGTGCGCGGGCTCAATACGGCCGCCACCCTCTGGGCTTCGGCCGCGGTGGGTGCCTGCGCCGGCGCCGACCTGATCCTCGAGGCGTTGCTGGGCACGCTGTTTGTGCTGGCGGCCAACACCTTGCTGCGGCCGATCGTCAACAACATCAATCGTCAGCCCTTGGACGTGGTGTCGGCAGAGGTCACCAATATCCTCTATGTCATTGCGCGCCGCAGTCAGCAACAGGCCGTGATGGTGTTACTGGAAGCCGAGTTGGCACGCTGCAACTACCCTGCCAGCGACGTCGACGTGCGACCGTTCGGCAGTGACGAAGTGGAAATCGAGGCCATCCTGGCCGCCACGTCGGTGGATGGCGACGAACTGGACGCGCTGGTGGCGCGCCTCTCAACGTCAACCCTGGTGGTGCAGGCCTTCTGGAGTCCGAGCACCACCGACTGATCCTTATGGGCTGGCCAGGATTGGCTAAGCTTGCATGTGGAAAAATCCTACATGTTGTCCGGATTATCCCTTCGGTTGAAACATCATTGCATTGCTAAAGTTGGGTACTTGCGGCTGTTGCGCCGTTGAGGCCCGGCGTTCGTCGCTCTGTTGAGTTAATTGAAAGGGCCAGACACTGCTTGGTTACCGCTTCAAGGAAGCAGTGCCGCTTGTCGGAACTGTCATTTCTCACAGGTACCCAGGTCCGGCGTGATGTGTAAGGGTATTTTGTCCACATAAGGAAGTTTTATGAGCAAAGCATTAATTGTGGATGACCATCCGTTTATCCGGGCAACGGTCAAACACCTCCTGCAATTGGAGGGGTTTGATGAGATTTTTCAGGCGGGGGATGGCGCTGACGCCATGCAGTTGGCGAGGGAGCAACGTCCCGAGCTGATTATCCTCGACCTGGCGATGCCTAAATTAGGCGGGTTGGAGGTTATCAGCCGCATCAAGGCGTTGGGCTTGCCGTGCAAGATTCTGGTGCTGACCTCCTACCTGGCGGTATTTTTTTCTACCCGTTGCATGCGTTCCGGTGCGATGGGGTTCGTCGCCAAGACCGGTGAGCTGGATGAGCTGCAAAAGGCTATCAAAGCGATCATGTCGGGCTACAGCTGCTTCCCCAGTTTGCCGACCAGTTCGGTGCGCCGCGATGATCTGCAAGAAACGGAACGGCAGATGATCGAGTGCTTATCGGACCGTGAGTTAACCGTATTGCAAATGTTGGCCCTGGGGCTGGGCAACAAGGAAATTGCCGAACAGATGCTGCTGAGCCACAAGACCATCAGCACTTACAAGACTCGACTCAAGGAGAAGTTACGCATGTCTTCGGTAGTGCACTTATCCAAGTTTGCCCAGCGCAACCATCTGATCTGAATTGAGATGATCACCACCGCGTTTATAAGGTTCGCCATGATCTTCTGGATGAGCCTGTTACCTCAGATCGCGGTGGCCCTGGATGAGCCCCATGCTTTGCGGCTGTTGGGGCACTCACGTATTGACACCCCGCAGGTAGCACTGGACGAGTCTGATTGGCGCTGGCTGCGCGAGCGGCGCACATTGTTGATGGGGGTTTCTGCTCCCGATTACGCGCCTTTTGACTTGACCAATAACAACGACGAGCTCGAAGGTATCACCGCCGATTTTGCCGCACTGGTGGGTCAGGCCCTGCATATCTCCATAGAGGTACGGCGTTACGATACCCGCGATGAAGTGATCGAAGCCTTGAAGCAGGGGGGCGTGGATTTTCTCGGTTCCGCCAATGGCTACGAAGCGGCCGACCCGCAACTGCTTTTGTCTCGCTCCTACGCCAACGATCAACCGACCCTGGTGACTCGCAGCGGCGATAGCCAGGTGTTGAACGACGACCTGGCGGGCAAGCGTGTAGCGATGCTGTATCACTATATGCAGCCCGACGCCGTTCGGGCGTTTTACCCCCAGGCCCAATTGGAGTTGTTTGCCTCGACTTTCGAAGCCATTGGTGCCGTAGCGTTTGGTCGCGCCGACGTCTATTTGGGGGATGCTATCAGCAGCAACTATCTGATCAATCGCAATCACCTCAACAATGTACGTATGGCGGATTTTTCCGGCTTGGAAGTCAACCCGTTTGCGTTTGCCGTCGCCCGCGAAAATACACGTTTACTGCCCATTCTCAATGCCGCGCTGGAGGCGATTCCCGCCAGCGAGCAGATGGAAATCCTGCGCCGCTGGAGCGGAGGTAACCTGGGGATAATCGGCGTTGACCGGTTGCATTTGAGTGCCAGCGAACAACGCTGGGTGCAAAAGAATCCAAGGGTCAGAGTCGCGGTACTCAATGACTTTCTACCGTTATCTTTTATTGGTGATCAAGGCCAGTTCGAAGGGTTGAGTGCCGAGGTACTATCGCGTATCAGCTTGCGTACCGGCTTGAAGTTCGATGTGGTCCCGGGCGGCTCATTGCCGCGCCAGATCAATATCGTCAGTGCGGGTACGGCGGACATGCTGGCGGTCGTCACGCCTAGCGCGGAGCGTGCTGAAAAAGTGCGCTTTACCCGGCCCTACCTGACCAATCCCTTTGTGCTGGTAACCCGTAACGGTCCCCACAGCCCGCTCACGCTGGAGGACATGGTCGGCAAACGCCTGGCCATGGTGGTCGGCAATGGCCTGCATGAAGACATAGCGAAAAATTTTCCAGGTGTGATGTTTGTCGACGTGGAGAACCCCCAGCAAGCCATGGCGCTGGTGTCCAATGGTGACGCCGACGGCGCGGTCAACTCGTTGATCAGCGCACGTTATCTGATCACCCGGTATTACCGCGACCGCTTGCGTGTCAGCAGCACGGTTGGCATTGAGCCTGCACGCGTGACCTTTGGGGTAAATCGCAGTCAGTTGGAGCTATATTCGATCCTCGACAAGGCGCTGCTGAGCATCACCCCTCAGGAAATGGACGAACTGATTGGCCAGTGGCGTAGCGAGGTCATCATCGAGGACAGCTATTGGTTGCGTTATCGTAATGTGATTCTTCAGGGCTTTGGGTTGGCGGCGTTGTTGTTGGCCATCACGCTGGGCTGGGCGATTTACCTGCGCAGCCTGATTCGCAAGCGCCTGCAGGCCGAGCGAGCGCTGAGCGATCAGATGCGGTTCATGAGCGTATTGATCGACGGCACGCCGCACCCGATTTACGTGCGTGATCGCCAAGGGCGATTGATGGCCTGCAATAACGCCTACCTCGACGTGTTTGGCTACAAACTTGAAGACGTGATCGGCAGGACCGTAGTGGAAACCGACATCGAAAACCCGCCACAGGCCCGGTCGTTTCATGACGATTACCTGCGCTTGATGGCCGGCGGCGAGCCGCAGATTCATGATCGAATCCTCAAGGTGCCCAATGGCGATGTGCTGACCATTTACCAGTGGATGCTGCCGTATCGCGACGGCGACGAGAAGGTGGTGGGCATGATTGCCGGTTGGGTAGACGTAAGCGAACGGCACCGGCTGCTCGGCCAGCTACAGGAAGCCAAGGACGATGCCGACGCCGCCAATCGCGCCAAGACGACCTTCCTGGCGACCATGAGCCACGAGATCCGCACGCCGATGAACGCCGTGATCGGCATGATCGAACTGGCCTTGAAAAATGCCGAGCAGGGACGGGTCGACCGCGATGCTCTGGAGGTGGCCTCGGTGGCTTCGCGGGGTATGTTGGAGCTGATCGGC
>NZ_BCBO01000144.1:0-17271 GCF_001320835.1 Pseudomonas sp. NBRC 111138
ATAGCGCGGATCGAGTCCGGGCATTTGTCACTGACCCTGGAGCCCGCCAACCTGCATGAGTTGTTGGCGTCGGTCGCACGCGTATTCGAGGGGCTGGCCCGAGCCAAGGGGTTGGCACTGCAGGTTGAGCTGGACCCGTTGATTGACCAGGCGGTGCTGGTCGACCCGCTGCGATTCAAGCAGGTGGTCTCGAATCTGCTGAGCAATGCCATCAAGTTCACTCCCCATGGGCAGGTCAGTTTGGTCGCGCAGGCGGTGGTCGAGGGCGATCGCTTGGCCGTGCAGTTATGGGTGCAAGATACCGGCATCGGAATCAGCGTCACCGACCAGCAGCGGTTGTTCAGTGTGTTCATCCAGGGCAGCAATAACCAGCAATCGGCACGCAGCGGGTCTGGGCTGGGGTTGGTGATCAGCCGCAGCCTGTGCGAAATGATGGGCGGCCAATTGCACTTGAGTAGTGTGTTGGGGCACGGCACTCGGGTGGACGTGACGTTGACCCTGGTCATGACCGCCACGCTGCCAGCCCCGATTGAGCCTGTGCAAGAGGCGGCGCCTGAGGGGCGCGCGCTGAGCATTCTGGTGGTGGACGACTACCCGGCCAACCGCTTGCTGCTGGCCCGACAGTTGAGCTTTCTGGGCCACCGTATCATCACGGCCGAAGACGGTGTCCAAGGGCTTGAACAGTGGCGAACGGGGCAGTTCGACGGCGTCATTACCGATTGCAATATGCCGTTCAAGAACGGCTATCAGTTGGCCCAGGAGATTCGCGCACAGGAGCGTGAGCGGGGTCTGGGGCCCTGCCTGTTACTCGGGTTCACCGCCAACGCCCAGCCGGAGGAAGCCGAGCGCTGTCGGCAGGCTGGCATGGATGGCTGCCTGTTCAAGCCCACCGGGCTGGACGACTTGCGGGCGGCATTGGCGTCGCGTTCAGTTGGCACGAGCCCGCGACCCTTGGTTACCTTCAACTTGAGCACCCTGGTTGCGCTGACCGGGGATGATCATGCCGCGCTGGTCGAATTGCTGGCGCCGTTACTCGAAAGCCTGGAGGCGGATCGTGCCTTGCTGCCACGGCTGGCAAGCCAGGCAGACTTTGCCAAGTTGCACGACCTGGCTCATCGTGCCAAGGGAGGCGCGCGGATGGTCAAGGCCAACCCATTGATCAGTGTATGTGAGGCATTGGAGGCGGCGTGTGAACAGCGGGACCGTCAGGCATTGGGACCAGCGGTTGAAAGCGTGGGTGAGGCGATCGATGTTTTGCATCATGGCTTAAGCGCTTATTGCAATCAGCCCTGACTGTGGTTGATCGCCTTTCGGAGGATTTGGGAAAGTTCTTACATGAACGGGGAATAAGCCTGATTTTTTCGTCGGCATATGTCTGGAAAATGGGCGACGCTCACTGTCGAGCACTGCCTGCCCAGGGGTTTGCCATGCCGAACAAAGCATTGACCATCCTGATTGCCGATGAACAGCATCTGCAACGCCTGTACATCGAGAAAATGCTCAACCAGTTGGGCTATTACCGGATCGTGCCGGTGCAAACGTTCGAGGAGTTACGGATTCTCACCGCTATTCCTGCCGACCCATTCGATGTGCTGATTATCAATGCGGCGCTGATGGCCCAGGCTTACGAAGCTCAGCCTCAGGTGCGTCATGTGCTGGTCTACGATCACCTGGATCTGGGTGCGCCTTGCGGTGTAACGCCGGTAATACGGGTGCGCCTGCCGGGCGTGCCGGACAACGTCAATCTTGAACATTTCATGGGCATCGTCGACCCCTCGGAGGTCTTCCACGACCTGCGAGTGTTGCCGTGGCTGCGGGAGTTATCCCGCATGCCGGTGGCCAGGGCCTAGCCGCGTCCCTTAGGGAGCTTGCCCCCGCTGGGGCGCGAAGCGGACCCGCTTTTTGTCTAAAATGACGGGGCCTGCACCCCGTCCAGCGAGAGCAAGCTCCCTGCCGGATTTTAGTTTTCACCGATCAGTCGGCTTTGCGGTGTTCCCGCAACCGCTCGGCGGCACTGCGTAACAACTGCTCGGTCCCGTTCCAACCCAGGCAACCATCGGTCACCGAAACGCCGTATTTCATCGACGCGCTCAGCGGCTGGCAGCCTTCGAACAGGTGACTTTCAAGCATCATGCCGACCAGCGAGGTATCACCTTGCAGGCGCTGCTCCAGCACGTCATTGAATACCGCCGGTTGGCGCAGCGGGTTCTTGCCGCTGTTGGCATGGCTGCAATCGACCATGATCCGTGCCGTCACCTTGGACTTGGCCAGGTCGTGCTTTACGCCGGCCACGCTTTGCGCATCGTAGTTGGGCCCACGGTGGCCGCCGCGCAGCACCAAGTGGGTGTCGGGGTTGCCGGGAGTCTGGATGATCGCCGGGTGGCCCTGGCTGTCCACGCCGAAATGGCGATGCGGGTGAGAGGCTGAGCGCATCGCATCACAAGCAATGGCGACGCCACCGTCGGTGCCGTTCTTGAAGCCCACGGGCATGCCCAGGCCGCTGGCCATTTCGCGGTGAATCTGCGATTCGGTAGTGCGTGCGCCAATGGCGACCCAAGTGAGCAGGTCATCGAAGTAGCCGGCGGCCATGGGTTGCAGCAACTCGGTGGCCACCGGCAGGCCCAGGCGCAGCATTTCACGCATCAGTTCGCGGGACAGGGTCAGGCCGGCGGCCATGTCATCGCTGCCGTCCAAGTGTGGATCGTAGGCCAAGCCTTTCCAGCCCACAGTGGTGCGCGGTTTCTCGACGTAGGCACGGATCACCAGCAGCATCTGGTCGCTGACTTCAAGCGCGAGCTTCTTCAGATTGCGCGCGTATTCCATGGCCGATTCCGGGTCGTGGATAGAGCACGGGCCGACAATCACCAGCAAGCGTGAGTCTTCGCCATTGAGGATGGCGCGCACGGCTTGGCGATGGGCGTGGACTTGTTCGTTGAGGAACGGGCTGAGCGGGAGTTGGTGCTTGAGTTCAAGAGCGCTGGGCAAACGCTGGGTCAAGGCTTCATTGGCGCTGTTGAGGGTAGAGACGGGCAAAGCGGCGACGGAGGAGTTCATATTCAAGGCTTCCTGGGCAAGCGGCGGGCGATTCCCGCACGCTTGGCCTACTGGGGTGTTCGACAATTGGCCGTATCGGCTACGTGTGTTGGCTTGCCACCACGGGGTGACCGGTCGGAGGCGGCAGGCTGTCCCGAACGGAGCTGGCTAAATCGCCATGCAGTGCAAGTGTCGTAGCGGTAATAGGTGGCGTAGTTCATGGTGTGATTCCTTTAAGTGAGCGTGAAAAACAAGTTATCAGGCGCTGAAAAAACAAAACCCCCGGTCGGGGAGCCGACCGGGGGTTTAGATTTCTCTGGTAGGCGACCCCTTGAGTAGTGGGCGCCGATTTCAGGTATCAGGCGCGCCAGTGGCTAAACCAATACCCAAAATAAAAGCCGGCCAGTGCGCTCGAACCGTTCACACGGATAGCCGACACCGAGCGCAAGGCGCTGGCAGCAGGGCAAACCTGAGTGTGGGTGAGTGGCAACATGGGGCTCTCCAAATGATGGGGGGAGCTTACTAGAGGCGTGCGGGTGGATTCAATCAGTAATTTCTATTGCGTGGTAGTACTTACCGCTATGGGCATAGGTATCTACACAACTTTGCTGCGACGCTGGACCTGTGGCGAGGGAGCTTGCTCCCGTGACGGCCTGACAGCCGGCGCTGACCTGGCTGAGGCACCGCGATCCAAATGTGGGAGCTGGCTTGCCTGCGAAGACGGCCTGACAGTCAACACAGTTGGACCGTGTACATATCCATTCCTGCGGTAACGGCGATACCTATGCCGCTATGGGGTAAGTGTGGATATGCTGACGGCTCTCAAACAATGATTGCCAGGACGCGACCATGACTGCCTTGACCCTTGCTGCGGCGCAAACCGTTTCCATCCCGGGCGATATCGCTGCCAATATCCAGCGGCACCTGGCGTTGATGCGGGCCGCGGCTGAACAGGGCGTGCAATGCCTGGTGTTTCCAGAACTGTCACTGACAGGCTACGAGCCGTTCCTGGCGGTCGACCTGGCCATCGACCCGCAAGACGCCGTGTTGGCGCCCCTGCGTGAGCTGGCGCGGGAGCTGCGGTTGATGGCTGTGGTGGGCATGCCGGTGCGCTTGGCGCCAAAAACAGGTGTGCTGATCGGCGCGCTGGTGCTTGAGGCGGACGGTTCAGTAGGCGTCTACACCAAGCAGCATCTGCACCCCGGCGAAGAGCTGGCATTTGCTGCGGGGCAGGGCGGCGAGCCTCTGGAATTGGCAGAGGAGCGCATCGCGCTGGCGGTGTGTGCGGACTTTTCCCAGGCCAGCCATCCACGCCAAGCGGCGGCAGCGGGCGCCACGGTGTATGCCGCAAGCGTACTGATCAGCGAGGCAGGCTACGCGGCGGACAGTGTTTTGCTTGAAGGCTATGCGTCCCAGCATGGCCTGTTGGTACTGATGGCTAACCATGGTGGCCCGTCCGGAGGCTGGGCTTGTGCGGGCCGCAGTGCAATTTGGACCGCCGATGGCAACTTGCTTGTTGCCGCCCCCGGTGTCGGCGACGCGCTGGTGATCGCCCGTCGCGATGGCGGGCAGTGGACCGGCCAAGTGGTAGCCCTCTGAATGAGGTTTCATTTGCGCCGGGCCATCGAGCAGGACCTGCCGTTTGCCCGCACCCTGACCCAGCAGGCCATGAGCCATTACTACCGTCAGAACGGTTTGTTGTGGTCCAACGACGGCTTCGACGTGGCCTGGGCGGGCCGCGAGAACTGGCTGATCTGCAACGATGATGGTGTCATGGGCTTTATCAGCCTGAGCCGCGACGGCAAGGCCCTGTATATCCGCGAGCTGCACCTGCTGGAATGCTGCCGCAAGCAGGGCGCGGGCACATGGGTGCTGGAGCAAATGGCGCTCAAGGCACGCGTCGAGGGCCTGGGCTTTCTACGTTTGACGGTGTTCAAGACCAACCCGGCAAGAAGGCTGTATCAGCGCCTGGGGTTGAGCATTGTCGGTGAAGAGGATGGCTTCTGGCGGATGGAGCGTGAGTGTCGCGCACTCACATCGGACTAAAACAGGCACGTCCTACAAATAAGCGCATACTGCTGTCAGCTAGTGCTTTGTTCATCGTGGGATTGAGCTTCAGGTTTATCCACGATAACGCCCTCTTTCATGCCCAGAAGTACCGCCACTTTATGGGCTTCTCCACGCCTTCCCTTTTTTCGCCCGGCGAGCACTTGATAGGTGGTTGCCGGGTCTACGCCATGCTCCCGGGCGAATGCTTGAACTGACTTTCCTTGATGTTCCAGCCAGGCCTTGGCTTGTGCAGCAGTACGGATTCCGGGCATAGTTCAAAACCGTTCAAGTTTGTTTAACGAAGTGATGGTGTGACACCTCTTGGGGTGTGCCAATTTAGGATCATACATCCAAATGAGTGGAATCGGTTCGCGCTTAAGGCAAGAAAGAGAGCGACTTGGCCTGTCGCAGAAAGTTTTTGGAGAGATTGGAGGCGTTGAAGCGAACGCCCAAGGCAAATATGAAAGCGGTGGTCGCGCACCCAAGGCCGACTATTTGTCTCGCGTCGCCGAAAAAGGAGTGGATATCCTGTACGTATTGACCGGCAGCCCAACGCCGATCCAGCTGGATAACCTGAGCAAGATCGAAGAAAAAGTGTTGGGCAATTACCGAGCGATGTTCAAGGAAGACCAGGACGCAATCCGTCGCTTGACCAGTACCTTGGCTGAGCATTCATCCGTGGTGAACGGAAAAGCCAAGTCTCACCCCCAGGATTCCTGACCTTTAGCCCAGGAAACAGTGCTGTTCGCCAGCCGGCGAACAGCCGCAGCACGTTGAATCTCTATATATATGACACTTGCAACTAGGTCTGCGCCTTGGTTTTTTGCTAAGGTGTTCAGCAACCTATAAGACCATATCGCGAGGTGTCTGCTTGATTAGGGTGCTAGTAGTCGATGACCATGATCTCGTTCGTACAGGCATTACACGAATGCTGGCTGACATCGACGGCCTGCAAGTAGTCGGCCAGGCGGAGTCGGGGGAGGAATCCCTGATCAAGGCCCGGGAGTTGAAGCCCGATGTGGTACTGATGGACGTCAAGATGCCTGGGATTGGCGGTCTTGGTGCCACGACCAAGTTATTGCGCAGCCATCCGGACATCAAGGTCGTGGTGGTCACGGTGTGCGAGGAAGACCCATTTCCCACCCGTTTACTGCAAGCCGGTGCCGCCGGCTACCTCACCAAGGGCGCAGGCCTGGCCGAGATGGTGCAAGCCATTCGCCTGGTATTTGCCGGCCAGCGTTACATCAGCCCGCAGATTGCCCAGCAATTGGCGATCAAGTCGTTCCAGCCCACCAGCGATTCGCCATTTGATGCGCTGTCGGAGCGGGAAATCCAGATCGCCCTGATGATCGTCGGTTGCCAGAAGGTGCAGACCATCTCTGACAAGCTGTGTCTGTCGCCCAAGACCGTCAATACCTACCGTTATCGTATCTTCGAGAAGCTTGCCATCAGCAGTGATGTTGAATTGACCCTGCTCGCAGTGCGCCACGGCATGGTGGACGCTAGCGCCTGACATGACCACACCGTTTGATCCGAGTGCCTTTCTCTCCACCTGCAGTGGCCGCCCCGGCGTGTACCGCATGTTCGACAGCGAGGCGCGTCTACTTTACGTGGGCAAAGCCAAGAACCTGAAGAACCGTCTGGCGAGCTACTTTCGCAAGACCGGCCTTGCGCCGAAAACCGCCGCCCTGGTGGCGCGTATCGCCCAGGTCGAAACCACCATCACCGCCAATGAAACCGAGGCGCTGCTGCTTGAGCAGACGCTGATCAAGGAATGGCGGCCGCCTTACAACATCCTGCTGCGTGATGATAAATCCTACCCTTACGTTTTTTTATCGGATGGCAACTTTCCGCGCCTGAGCATTCACCGCGGGGCAAAAAAGCAGAAGGGCAAGTACTTCGGGCCTTATCCCAGCGCCGGGGCGATTCGTGAAAGCCTGAGCCTGCTGCAAAAAACCTTTTTTGTGCGTCAATGCGAAGACAGCTTCTACAAGAACCGCACCCGGCCGTGCCTGCAATACCAGATCAAGCGCTGCAAGGCGCCCTGCGTGGGCCTGGTGGAACCTTCGGAGTACGCCGAGGATGTGCGCCATTCGGTGATGTTCCTCGAAGGGCGCAGCAACGCACTCACCGATGAGCTGTCCGGGGCCATGGAGCAGGCCGCCAGTACCCTGGATTTCGAAAAGGCTGCCGAACTGCGCGACCAGATCTCCCTGCTGCGCCGTGTCCAGGACCAGCAAAGCATGGAAGGCGGCACCGGTGACGTCGACGTGATCGCCGCGTTCGTCAACCCGGGCGGCGCCTGTGTGCACCTGATCAGCGTACGAGGCGGGCGGGTATTAGGCAGCAAGAACTTCTTCCCGCAGACCGGTATCGACGAAGACGTGGCAGAGGTCATGGCCGCGTTCCTTGGCCAGTACTACGTCAGCAGCCCTGAGCGCGACCTGCCGTCTGAACTGATCGTCAACGTGGTGCACGAAGACTTCCCCACCTTGATCGAGGCCATCCACGAGCTGCGCGGCCGCGAGCTGGACATCAGCCACCGCGTACGCGGCACCCGTGCTCGCTGGCAGCAACTGGCCGTCACCAACGCTGAACAGGCCCTGGGTGCACGCCTGGCCAATCGACAGCACGTTGCCGCACGCTTCGACGCCCTGGCCGAGGTCCTAAACCTGGATGAGCCGCCCCAGCGCCTGGAGTGCTACGACATCAGCCACTCCAGCGGTGAGGCCACGGTGGCCTCCTGCGTGGTATTCGGACCGGAAGGGCCGATCAAGGCCGACTACCGGCGCTACAACATCGAAGGCGTTACCGCAGGCGATGACTACGCCGCCATGCACCAGGCGCTCACGCGGCGATTCAGCAAGTTGAAGGACGGGGAGGGCAAGTTGCCCGATATCCTGCTGGTAGACGGGGGCAAGGGCCAGTTATCCATGGCCCGTGACGTGCTCAACGAACTGGCGGTGCCCGACCTGATCCTGCTCGGTGTGGCCAAGGGCACCACGCGCAAGGCCGGTTTCGAGACGTTGTACTTGAATGATGCCGCCCATGAGTTCACGTTGAAGGGCGACTCACCCGCACTGCACCTGATTCAACAAATTCGCGACGAAGCGCACCGTTTCGCCATTACCGGCCACCGCGCCCGCCGTGGCAAAACCCGGCGAACCTCAACCCTGGAAGGGGTTGCGGGGGTTGGCCCGACGCGGCGTCGCGACTTGCTTAAACATTTTGGTGGCTTGCAGGAGCTCTCCCGTGCCAGCATTGACGAAATAGCCAAAGCACCCGGTATCAGTAAAAAGCTCGCTGAATTGATTTATGCCAATCTGCATAGCGAATAGAATGCCTTCTCACCTCGTAGCCAGTTGTGCCGATGAATATCCCTAATCTGATCACCGTTCTACGCGTCCTGCTTATCCCGATTTTCATATTGTTGTTCTATTTGCCGTATGAATGGAGCTACGTCGCCTCCAGTTCGGTATTCGCCTTCGCAGCCGCCACCGACTGGCTCGACGGCTACCTGGCGCGTCGCCTGGAACAGAGCACGCCCTTCGGCGCGTTCCTCGACCCCGTGGCCGACAAACTCATGGTCGCCGTCGCCCTGGTGCTGCTAGTGCAGGAACACGGCAACCTGTGGCTGACCCTCCCGGCCGCCGTCATCATCGGCCGCGAAATCGTCGTCTCGGCACTGCGCGAATGGATGGCCGAAATCGGCGCGCGCGCCCACGTCGCCGTTTCCAACATGGGCAAATGGAAGACGGCCGCGCAGATGCTCGCGCTGGTGATCCTGCTGGCCAACCCGTCGGACTTCTCGTTCTGGGTGCTCACGGGCTACGCCTTGCTGCTGGTCGCGGCCGGCCTGACCCTGTGGTCCATGCTGCAATATCTGCGTGCGGCCTGGCCCCATCTGCGAACCACCGTTGAAAAGAAATAAAACTTTTTTGAATCAAGGGGTTGACGGGTGCTGAGGATTCTATAGAATGCGCATCACCAAGCGGGAATAGCTCAGTTGGTAGAGCACGACCTTGCCAAGGTCGGGGTCGCGAGTTCGAGTCTCGTTTCCCGCTCCAAGCATTAATGAAAAAGCCACTCTAACGAGTGGCTTTTTTTTGCTTGTGATTTACGGAATAGACGCTTAGGCGTCTTTTTTGTTTGTGCGCACAACCGTAGGGGACGCGCTCAAGTTCGTATGTTACCAGATCCGCTCAGTTCGCCTGGGTCGCCAGGCCAACTACTGTTCGCTCAACTTCCCGATGCGCCTCGACGCCTTGGGAGGGTGTCACTTCTGGCACCGATAATCCTGAGTAACGGTGGTTTCCAGGCAGTGGAATTGCCCCATCGTGTGGCACACGGATTTTTGCGCGCCTGCGCGCTCAGCGCGCGCGTAGTTCCAAAACTGGCAGCGCCCCGTGGCAATCGCCAACCCTTGGGACTCCCGGATCTGCGCGTACTCAAACGGCGTCCGTACGTAGAAGAGTTGCACAAGGCCGTCGGACGGGTTGCCGCCGGTGGCCTCCCAATATTTCGGCGTTGCGCAGCCTGCAAAGAGCGGTAGGGCGATGGCGACGATGATGGATTTCATTGTCGAGGACGATCCTTCATGGAAATGACATTTGTCAGGTGTTTTTTTGTTAGCCAGCCTTAGCGTAGGTCGCCTTAAGGCGGCCCAAATTTGACCGACTGGCAGCCACTGGACAGCAGCAACTCGCCTTCATCGGCTTCAAACCCGACAATCTTTCTGTCCTGATCGACGATGATGGAAAGGATGCAGCGATTCGGGTTATTGACGGTTGCCCAATAGTTGGTGTGCACCATCACGTTGCCCTGCCTTTCCGCGCTTTGTGCCACCACCTCATTGCTGTTGTAGGACGTGTCGCGGTACCACTGCATCACCACATGCTGGTCGTCCGCGGTGCGGTCCATTTTTTTGGGTGGACCAAAGAAATTGATGGCGTCCTGCGCCGGGCGGCCTTTCCATTGGCTGCGCGCGTACATTTCCGGGACGGTGTCAAAACTGACGCAGCCGGTCTGCAGCAGTACGAGGGCCAAGGCCAATGCGCCTGTGTATTTCATGTTGATCACTCATTATTCAAGCGTGCCGGTTGGCGCCGGAGGTCATTTTTTCTCAGGTGCGCCCAAGAGGAAATTGAGGTCGCGCATCACGTCCTCGGTGCTGCTCTTCTTGGACTCAATGCGGATCGGCTGATTACCCGGCAACTGATTGAATAGGCCTTGCTGCGTGATCGCTACCAGTTGTGCGTTGTCGATGGAGCCAACGCCCATTGGCATCATGGCGTTGGACTTGCGTTTGCCTGGTGCGCAGGCGAAGTCATAGCCATGCTCCAGCCAGCTCTTGGGCACCGGCACCCAGCGTTTAGGCGCCGGCAGCACCGTGGTGGCCCCGGCGCGCAGGTAGGCGGTGGCCGAGTTCACCCTGAGCTGTCGTTGCGCGCATTGCAGCTCCAGCGTGTAGCTCACGTAGTTGGGGCTGTTGGGACTTTCGAACACCTGCACGACCGTCAGCTGTGTGTTTTGCGGGTCTTGTTGTGTGGCTTTTACCGACTGTGCATCGGCGAAGAACAGGTCTCTGTTAGGCGTGTCGCCGGTGCCAAAGATCATCCACCAATCGGTGGCCAGCGCGGGGGCTGCGCTTAGCGATAAGAGGGCGAAGGTCGAACCTGCGAGCAGGCGCTTTCGCAAACCGAGGGTGATGTTGTTGTACATGGTCAATCGACTCCTGTCGTGGACGCTGGGAGGGCCAAGGCTCAATCAAATGAGCGAGTGGGCACATCCTAGGCAGTGTCATCCGTGGGCTTCAATAACGTGGGCGCAATCAGGACGCGTCCTGCGAACCCATGCGCTGGGTCTGTAGGAGGTGTCTTTCAATGGCGTTGTGGGGGCGGTATCACGGTAGTGAAAACGCTCCAGAAATTGGAGGGTGGCACGCCGACGTCCATCCACATAGCCGGTGCGTGCGATGCCCGCACCGGTTGTCAGGGTTACTTCGTGCAGGTCAGGCGCGAGTACTTCGGCGGCTCAAGCAGGATGCCTGGAGTCATGACCGTCGAGCAGTTGAACACACGGCCCTTGGCGGTCGTGGCTTTGAAGTTCAGTTCAGCGCCGCCCAGGAAGTCCTCCTTGCTCTTGGTGACCGGGCCCATGGTCAGCTCATCCGTAGAGGCCAAGCCAATCGCCTCTGCTGTGACTTTGTGTATCTGCAATACGTTGGGATTGGTGGTGCAGCCGGCCAGCAGGCTGGTCAGTGCGAGCAGGAGGAGGGCGGTTGAGGTCTTGGTCATGGGTGTGGCTCCTTGCGAGTGGCGGCGACCAGAAATTGTGCGCCGTGCCGCCTGTGGGAATAATGAGGGGACAGAGATTTTCCCTACGGCGGCGGAGTCTAGGAGTGCGTAGTGGGACCCACAATCACCTGGAGGAAATCGAGACGGAAGCTACGGTGGAGCATGTTGGGGCTGACGGAAATCGGCTACAACAACCCAAGCGGTTATCCGGCTCTGCCACGCCGCATGACGCGCCCAATGCTCACCCGAATGAACTATGCGCCATGGGAACTGGAACCGGTGAACGCGGCGTTTATACTCAGTGAACCCGCAGTGTGAAAGAGGCAAAAAAACACATGGAGCTACACAAGGAGCAAGGAATGGGCTACGGGCAGGGGAAAGAAGCGCGCACAGGGCGACGATCAACGACGCTTCGCGCTGCCAGCGCGGAATGTTCCGGCGTGCGTCTGCGGGTAGTGCTGTCGGAGTGCAAGATCGCGCCAATGGATTTCGCGCTATTTCTGAAGATCAGCCCCCAGCGGCTGACCAATTGGTTTTCTCGTGGTATCCCGCACTCGCAGCTCGATAAGTTAGCCAGGCTGTTGAGCGTTAATGCACAGTGGCTGGAAACAGGGGCTGGCGAGAAATTCCCGGCGACAAGCGAGTAGCGAAGCCCTGCGCGAGCACATGGCAGAGAGCCCTCGACAGGCTGGGGCTCAAGGTCTGGTGGTTGATTGAGTTACGACGCGACGGTTCGCAATATCAGGTGGGTCGCCGTAGCGGCGATGCTCTGCGCGCACATCGCCCCAATCACCGCAGATGTGCCGGCGCACATAGGGCAGCGGGTCGAGCAGATCCTGCCGGATCAGGGCGTCCACACAGCGGGAAATGGTCAGGCCACCGAAGGGGAATCGAGGCTGGAGGGTGACGAAGGCGGGCATGGGGAGATGCAGATCCTCCACGGCGATGGGGCTTCAGCAGGCATGCTCTAGCTGGGTAGAAAAGTCCATCGCGAGGGTGTTAGTGACTGGCTGCCGGCTAGATGTCCAACCCGCAGGTACTTCCATCGTTCGCTGACCCATGACGGCATCACTTTTTATGGGTGAGGGTGTTCGCCTCGCTGGTTTCCCTGACCGCAAACATCAGGCAGCGCACTGCTTCACGATCCTGTTCCGACAAGCAACGGTAGTAGTGGACCAGGCGCTCTTCCTCTCGGTTGAGCTGTCGGGGCCGCAGGGCTGTACCGATGGCGGTACGTAATGAGGGAAAAAATGAGGTATTTAGCATGATCCAAGTTCTTCATGAGGTGAATGGAGACGCGGGCTTCTTGCCCAGAACAACTGAATACATAACGTTTATTGTAGAAAAGGGCTCGTCATTTTTCGTGACTGCTGAGTTTTTCAGAAGGGGCTGTCGGAAGGGCTTGGCAACGATGTAGGAGTGATCTTTCAAACCCGGTTGAATGAAGGTGCGATTGAGCGGAGAGCCCGCCAAACTGGCCTCCATGGTCAGATTGGCGGTGGGGAGGTGCGAATCTGTCAGAAACGGGACACCTCCTTGAAGGCGCAGGTCAAATAGCGCATCGCCACCCGGTCGGTTTCCGACAGCGTGCGGAAGTGTTCAATCAAACGTGCTTCTTCATCCGTGAGGATGCGCAGCCGGCGTCTTTGCCAGAATACAAAAAACAGATGTGAAACCCCTTTACTTGACAGCATGAACTTCGTCCTATGTTGCGAAAAGCCAGCTGATTATGTCGGGTAGCTCGACCCTGCCTGGGTAGTCTGATCAAATAAATGACGGGGCATTTGAGGTGAGTGTAGAAACCTGTTTTGAACTGTGTGAAATATTTTTCTATAGGTGGTTTTGCTGTCAAAAGTCGGGTGTGACTCCGACCTAGACGCGTTCTGTTGACTACGCTTGATGGCCCTAGTCGTTACTGCACAAGAGGAAATGAAGAGAGCCCCGGAAACGGGGCTCGAAGAGGACAGCGATCAGGTATCGAGCAGCGGTAAACTCTCCAGCGGCTCGGCACCGGGATCAAAAATAAGAGTCGGTGTGAACTCAAGTATGCGATGAGTACGACAAACCCGATCGGCGATCTGGGGGGCACTAACGTCTTCGCAACATACTGCGTGTTCGGCTTGTTATGTGCATCACCTCTGCATGCAGCACTTGGCCGTGTTCGCCTATAACACGACGATCTTAGCTACTGCCCATTCCATCAAGAGAAAGCGCCCGATGGGCCACGCTCAACGCCCCATCGTGTTACCTAGCTGCTGGAAAGCACCGCCGACGGATGGAACATTGCCCGACGGAGCCTTGGCCGGGTCACGGCAATCCTGCGGTCTGCTCCCGGCCACGCTGAAGACCGAACGATAGCGTAGATACCCGACGGTCTTGAATTTAGGGATGTTCAACTCGGTCCTGGTATACAGGTAGAAACCGGCGAGCGAGTCATGTACATACTTGTCGAACAGCACGGTACTGGCTTCAGGCACTGGCGTTCGGTTCAGCACTAGCTCCGCCAGGTTGCGAGTTTCGGTAGGTAGGCGAGCGTAATTGTTCGCCGCCATTGATGGATGGGGGGTGGGCTCAAGTATCAACTGTCCGGTCCTGCGCGCCACCTCAATGCGCTTCAGCGTTGCCTGGTGCGCAAGCCATTCTTTACGATCCTGCGCAAGCTTGGCTACCAACTGGCTGAAGTCGCGGTGGGCGTTATTTAGATCATAGAGATCCTCGGCGTCGCACTGCTTATAGAATGGCTGCTGTTTCAGGTTCTCAGGTCCCTTCCAGAAACGTTTACCCTTCCAGGCCACGTACTGTTGGGAATGCTTGCGGATCTGCTGCGCATGTGGGCCAGCTTCGATAGTATGATCTTTCAACCACGTATTGTAGTCGCGGATCAACTGAGGATGACAACCGAAGTGCTTAGCCTCTATCGGATCTTGTCTGATCTCTTCGATGGTCATGAGCAGTACACCTGCCTTAATCGCCTCGTGGTGCATGTCGATCAACGGGATCTGCGACAGCTTAGCCGTACCATCCGCCTTGCTATCCACAAAGTCCTTTCCCTGTCCTCCCGGCGAGTAGCCTCCGCCCACATCCGAATGCATCCCAGGATATAGTCTCTCCTCGCCGCTTGTGGCGAGGTCCAGCGGGAAATTGATGCGCTGCTCGTGCAGGGCCGCAAAATGCACGGATTGTTTTGCCTCCGGGTGAACACTCATCAATGCGCCCGATGCCCAGTTCCACTTGCCATCCGACACCCTGCTCATTGATGCCAAGCCAACTGAGGCGACGGTGTCGAAGATGCCGAGGAAGTTAACGTACAGGGGAACTCCCGCGATATTGTGTCCGCAGCCGCTGCCCCATGCGTCGGTGAATGCATACAGACGGTGTAAAAAGGCGCGCGCCTGCGCCGCGCCGCGCGAAAATCCAAATACGGATACGTGGACTGATTTTATGTGCTTCGGTCTACCCTTCACCACTTCTTCCAATTGGGCGGCCCGTCTTTCAAACTTGACCTTGCGGATCACGCTCTCAACTGGCGCAAAAATAAACATTTCTTTAACGGCGGTCTCCATCTGATCGCGGTGAATCAGTTGATCATCAGCGACGTATTGGTGAATCGAGTTAAAGACTTGGAGGATAGCCCAGTTGATTCGTTCTGCGCCGTACCTGGCGGCTGCGCCGCCAAGCATGTCGCCTTCTTCGCTAGAGTCACCAATGTCTGAAAATGGAGTTCCAACTCCCGGGATATAGTAATTGAACGTGCCACTTGACTCTTCCTGTAACCTTACATCGTATAATCGTGCGACGTTGCTATGTCCGTTCCGCTCACGCTGTGTCTTTTTACTGCGACGTTTCCCGTGTACATAGGTGCCAGCCCAATCCTTGTTGTTGCCAGTGCCGTCAAAAAAAATATTGACATGTACTTGTCCTTGACATTCTGAACCTTTCTCACGTCGGCAGGCCAACGCCTTGGCCCTCCGCTGGGCCTGTGGTCCTGTGAGCGATCGAAAACCACTTGCCGGCATTGATTGCGCACCGGTAGCTGTACGAGCGTTCATGATTTTCTCCCCTGATTTCGCCACTCATCTCTGATCGGATCCTCACCTTCGTTCAAACCTGCTTCAGGGCCTGTTAAAGGGTAATCCGGATGCCCAAGAGAAAGTGATGTCACAAAGATTTTCACGTCTCCGTTGCGCAAAAAGTGGACTGCCATCCGTGAAGCCCTCGCGTCGTATTCTGGAACGGCCACTACCTTTTGCTTAAAATTTTCCAAATCGGTGGTCCATTCAATCGCGACCTCATAGCCAGGGTGCCACCTGTCGGGTATTGACGTACAGCAACTGGTACTGCCACCGCCCCGGTGAGCGCGAATGAAACTTTCCCCTCCACCCCCATCCAGAACAAACTGAACGATCGTGGTATCCGTATGGTTATAGCCGACCACACCCACAGAACTCATTTTTGAACCTGGCCTGCAAGCCACTGCCGTCAGGCTCAGGAGAAACAAAAGACCAAGCAGCCAGAGCCAGATTGGTTTCAGACGCATTCCCACTTCTCCATTTTTGTTGTGATAGCTCTGCACGAGTGCACCAGCCTTTCATGATGTGCAATCTTGGCCTCGTTATGCTGGCAGCATGAGCGCCTGCACCTCGTAATGTCTTCTCGATTAGGTTCTAGCTGTGGCGCTTTGGGCAATTTGTGCAAGCCATCTTCCGGCAGGCACCCAGAATGGCGCGTTAAGACTCTTTGCATTGCATGTCCTGTAGGTCATTAACGCCGTCGGGCGCCTTTGCCGAAGAGGTCTCCCACAAAGGTGTACCACTCAGCCAAACATCCTCTGACAGGCTCAATGCCCAGTCGGAGAACGACAGATCACAGTCATCACTTTTGCCGGCAAGACGCTCCCGCACCGCCGGGTGGTTCCGGCATCCGCCCGAGGTGTACAGCGCCAGCAAAAGGTACTGCACATGGTCATCGACCTGATCTACGCCATGCGCGACGGTGTCCTGCATGTGAAGGGCTACGAACGGGTGCAGCACGTGATATGGAAGCCTGCGCATCTCATCAGGAATCACTCGTCGTAGTTGCGCGATTGCCACGTCGGGCTCGCAGGCATCGAGCAACCGGGCGTACTGCGTTTCATCCAATTGAAGCGGTGGCAGAGCAGGGAGACCTTCCAGAGGTACGTCCATGAGCAACCATTCCTGTCGCTCACCGAAGCGGTCGTAGTAATGGAGCTGTTGCACGTGATCCAGAAATACGGCCCGTTGCGCTGGCGTCATCAATGACAGCAGCTCGGGAAGAACACGGGTGTCGTACCAGCGCAGCAGCATTTCGCGGCCACCTTTCTCCGGTACCTTGACGAGATGGAATACGTGGAAATGCTGTGCAAGCGTCTCTAGGTCCAGGGCGCTCCACCAAAAACTAACGGCCGGCTTAGTACTTCCTAAGGCTTCTATTTCCGCCACCAGCTTCGGCAGCGGCGTAGTCTCGGGATACTCGACGAGCAGCGGCGCGATATCCTTCAGGCTGGCCTCCGCATGCCCTTCGAACAGCGAGCGGTAAGGCACGCCCAGCCTGGCCAGCCGCTCATGGAAACGGGGTCGTTGTGCGCTGTCGATGATGGCATAACGTCGTATCACACCAATACCCCCGGAGTACCTTGGCGCATGGCATCCAGAATACAGCTCTTGCAACTGCTGCGCGGGAACTGAGGAAATGCGAAAAACTGTTGTGTTGGGCCGGTGAACGATTTCTTGCTGGCATACACCTTGATCGTCCCCGGACAGGCAAACGTAATGTTGCCGCCTTCCATCGTCAGGCTGGCGCCCCCATCCACCGCTAGATGGAGTGTTGTCCCCGCCGCCATTTCCGCCTCCGCATCGATCGAGATGATCTTCAG
>NZ_BCBO01000145.1:0-35129 GCF_001320835.1 Pseudomonas sp. NBRC 111138
CAGGCTGGGGGCGTACCAGCCGTCGAGCAGGGCACCGGCCAGGAACGGCGCGCCGGATTCGTCCAGGGCCTTTTCGTTGAACGCCAGCCCTCGTGGCGTGTGGCAACTGCCGCAGTGGCCGGGGCCTTGGACGATATAGGCGCCCCGGTTCCACAGTGCGTCCTGGCCGGGCTTGGCGGCATAGGTCGCGGTCGGTGCAAACACACCGTTCCACAGGGCGATGGGCCAACGCAGGTTGAGCGGCCAGGGAATGTCGCTGGGGATATTAGGCTGGTTGGCCGGTTGCACGCCTTTCATGAAAAACGCGTACAGCGCCTGGATGTCATCGTCGCTGAGCTTCACATAAGACGGGTAGGGCATGGCCGGATAGAGTCGTCGCCCACCCGGTGCTACGCCGTGGCGTACGGCGCGGTCGAAGTCGGCCAGGCTATAGGTGCCGATACCATGCTCGCGGTCGGGGGTGATGTTGGTGGCGTGGATCGCCCCCAGCGGTGTGGCCATTTCCAGGCCACCAGCGAATGGCTGCTTGCCGGCCAGGCTATGGCAGGCCACGCAGTCACTCACTCGCGCGACGTATTCGCCGCGACTGACCAAGGCGGGGTCGAAACTCGTGGCCTGTTGCTGTTCAAAAGGCGAGGCAGGCTCGCGGGTGACGTACCAGGCCAGCAGGCCGGCGGCGACCACGCAGGGCAGCACCAGCCACCCTGCGGTTCTTGCGAATCGGCGGTTATTCATGGGCATTCCCTGTCGGTTAGCTGAAGGTGTAACGGCTCAAAGGCAGACTGCGGATGCGTTGGCCGGTCAGCTGCGCCACGGCATTCGCCACGGCCGGGGCCACAGCCGGCAACGGCGGTTCGCCGATACCGCCCATTTTTTCTCCGCTTTCGACGATCTTCACGTGTACCTGCGCCATACGCGAAGGCGGCAGCACCGGATAAAGGTCGTAGTTGCGCGCCCTTGGCTTGCCATCCACGTATACCGCTTCCTCCAACAAGGTTTGCGACAGGCCCAAGGCCACGGCACCGTTGACTTGCGCTTGCACAATCGCCGGGTTGACGATGCTGCCCGGGTCAATCGCTTCCCAGATGTGATGAACCTTGACCTGGCCGTTCTCGATCGACACCTCGGCCACCACCGCTGCATGGGAGCCAAACGGCGAGGCCATGGCTACGCCGCGTGCACGGCGGGTGCCGTCTTCGGCGGTGTAGGGCCCACGCTTCCAACCGCCAGACAGCTCGGCGGCCGCTTGCAGCAGGGTGGTCAGGCGCGGGTTGTCGCGCAGCAGGTGCAGGCGCAGTTCATAGGGATCATGGCCGCCTTTGTCGGCCAGTTCGTCCAGGAAGGCTTCGTAGAAAAAGTCATTGAGCGAGTTACCCACCGAGCGCCAATAACCGAGCATGGCCGGGCCTTTGACGTAAATCTGCGCGATGCGTTTGTTGGGTATCGCGTAGCTCTTGCCCGACAACCCTTCCAGGGCAGTAGGGTCGATGGCGTCGCCCTGTTTGCCGGCGATGGCTTCGGTGGGGCCTTCGGTGGCGCTCACCGCTTCGATGGCTACGGGCAGGCCTTTGTCATCCAGCGCGGCGCGGAACTTGACCACGGCGACCGGGCGCAATACATCGCGCACGAATTCTTCTTCACGGCTCCAGATCAGCTTGATCGGCCGGCCCACCGCCTTTGCCAACGCGATGGCTTGCGGGTAAGGATTTGCCGAGTCATACAGGAAATGCCGGCCGAAAAAGCCGCCCAGCAGCGGCGAGTGCAGGGTGACTTGCTCAATGCTCAGACCGGTGCGCTTGGCAATGTCGGCACGGAACATATCCGGCGCCTGATTAGGCAGCCACACCTCCAGTGTGCCGTCGGGGTTAAAGCGTGCCAGGGCTGAAGGCGGTTCCAACTGGGCATGGTTGAGGTACTGGTTGTGGTAGGTGGCTTCGACGCGGGTCTTGGCGCTGGCCAGTGCACCGGCCACATCGCCTTCGTTTTCGTCATCGCGGGCCGGGCCTTGCTGGGCAGCGAGGAAGTCGCGGTACTTGTCGCTGGAGAAATCCGCTGGCATCGCCCGCACGGTGGAGTCGGCGGCGGCTTCAAGCCATTCGACCTGAATGGCTTCGACGGCCCGCTTGGCATGCCACCAACGTTCAGCTACCACAGCTACGGCGCCGGGCAGGGTGTGAACCGAATGCACGCCTTTCATGGCTTGCACCTGCGCCTGGTTGCGCAGGCTGCCCACGGTCATGCCCAGGCGTGGCGCATGCTGGACGGCGGCATGGAGCATGCCGTCGATTTTCAGGTCGATGGTGTACTGCGCCTTGCCGGTGGATTTGTCATAGGCATCCAGGCGCTTGACCGGCTTGCCGATCCAGCGGAACTGGCTCGGGTCGCGCAGGGTGATGCTGGCCGGGTCGGGCACCGGCATATCCAGGGCGGCACCTGCCAATTCGCCGTAGCCCAGGGAGCGACCGGAAGCGGCGTGCACCACGCGACCGGGCTGTGTGGTCAGCTCGCTGAGCGGTACGCGCAGTTGCTCGGCGCCGGCCTGCATCAGCATCGCGCGGGCGAGGGCGCCGAGGCGCCGCATGGTCGGGTAGCTCATGCGCACCGACATGCTGCCGCCGGTGATGCGCATGCCATTTTCCATCACCACGTAGGCTTCGCCGGGCGGGGCCGCTTCGACGATGAACGTGGCCGGGTCGGCATCCAATTCTTCACCGACGATCTGCGCCATGGCGGTGTGGGTACCTTGGCCGCCTTCCATGAAGGGGCTGAGCAGGCGCACGCTGCCGTCTGGGCGAATCTCCAGGAAGGCGGGTACCTGGGTTCCACGCTCAGCGGCCGCGCCGGTCGCGGCTTGCACGCGGGAGGTGCCCAGCGGCAAGCCGAAGCCGATCACCAGCGCGCCCACCGCGGTGCTGGCCAGGAAGCGGCGACGGGACAGGTTGATCGGTTCGCCCAGGGTAACGCCGGGAATGATCTCGGTGGTGTTCATCAGGCGGTCTCCTTCCCGGCGGCCAAGGCATCCATGGCGGCATGGATCGCGTTGTAGGTGCCGCAACGGCAGAGGTTCACCATCGCCGCGTCGATCTGCGCCTTGGTCGGCGCGGGGGTATGTTTGAGCAGCGCGGTGGCCGCCATCACCTGCCCGGACTGGCAGTAACCGCATTGCGCTACTTGATGTTCGACCCAGGCCGCCACCACACGCTTGCCCACGTCATCGGCCTCCACGGCCTCGATGGTGGTGATCTCGCGACCGACCACGCCCGCCACAGGCGTCACGCAGGCGCGCACCACATTGCCGTCCACCAGCACCGAACAGGCGCCGCACTGGGCCAGGCCGCAGCCGTATTTGGTGCCGGTCATGCCCAGGTTATCGCGGATCACCCACAACAACGGGGTGTCGGCTTCGGCATCGACCTGATAGGCCTTTTGGTTGATACGTAATTCCATGCGGGCTCACCTGCTGATCATCGGTTGGTGGTGCTTTTTCTTATCAGGGGCGTGCGCGGTGGCATGCCCTGGTGTCGCTCATGGGCGACGGGTTATGGCGGCGGGGTTGAGAACCGGTTTCATCTTGGCCACGCGCGCATGGTTGGACTCTAGACCACGGCGCAAGGGGTATCTATCCCGGTAGGCGATAAGTCGGAGGATCAGGCAAGTATTCGCGAGGATTGAGCGATAGAAGCAGTGGCTGATCCGAGATTTTGACTGATGTGCCGTGATCTTCTGTGGGAGCTGGCTTGCCTGCGATGACGCCCTGACAGCCGACGCCTATCTACCTGACACCCCAACGATCCAACTGTGGGAGCGGGCTTGCTCGCGAAGGCGGCCTGACAGGCGACACAGTTGGATTGTGTACATATCCATTGCTGTGGTAACGGCCACTTAGGGTTCCGCCTGACGGCGGGTCACTTTGGAAAAGAGCCCCAAAGTAACCAAAGGGCTCTTGCCCCACCACTCGGCACCTCGCCCAGGCTCGGTGTGCCCGAACGCAGGCTTGAATCCGTGGGCCGCCGCCACGCGCCATCCATGGCGCGGGGCGGCTAACCCGGCGTCCTGCCGGGTTACCCACGAATTCAAGCCTGCGTTCGGCCAGCGTGGTTTAACGGGGCGCCTAAGATCAAAAGCCAGATCAAGATCACAAGCAGATCAAGATCAAGAGCGGCTCGCTTCGCATCGTGGATACCCATGCTTTCGCATGGTCTATTCACACAATCCCATCAATCAGAATATGCGGCTGCCCGCGGCTGCAGCGCTCGATGGGTGCCTGTACCTGGTCGGCAAAGCGCAGTGCCTGGTTCAGATCATGCAGTGCGATAAACACAATCACCTCGCGTTTGCGCGCCAGGGTGCGCATGAAATCCAGTACTTGTACTTGGCGATGTCTATCGAGGGCGCTGGTGGGTTCGTCCATCAGCAGTACGTCTGGGTCGCGTACCTTGCAGCTGTCGGCGACGGTGGATTTTTAATCCTTGAGCCTAGCGGAACCCTCCCGAGAGCTTGTCTTTCAGGTAGCTGACCAACGCACTCACCGACTTGGGCACATGGGGCGAGTAGGGCCGTATCAGATAGATCTCATCGGCAAACGCGCCTTTGAGTGTCCAGTCCTTCAATACCTGCACCACTTTGCCAGCCGCCAGCGCCGCCTGGGCGCTGAAGTCCGGGAGCAGGGCGATGCCCAGGTGGTTGAGTGCGGCGTCGCGCAAGGCTTCGCTGTTATTGGTGGCGAAGCTGCCGGCGATGGGCACGGTGAGGCGCTCGAGGGGTTGGCTGCCGCGTTCGAAGGTCCAGGCGGGCTGGTCGGTGCCGCGTGGGTAAAACAGGCAGTTGTGGGCCGACAGGTCGCCCGGCTCGCGGGGTTCACCGTGGTGTTGCAGGTAATCATGGGTGGCGACCAGTACCGAGTTGGTGTCGCACAGTTTCCACGCCACGTGGGTTTCGGGCACCTGGAAGCCGTGGCGCACCGCCAGGTCGTAACCCTCGGCGGCCAGTGAGCTCAAGGCATCGGAGACGTCCAGTTGAATACGCACCTGGGGGTACTGCTGCAAAAAGCCGGACAGGTGCGGCACCAGTTGTTGCCGGGCGAAGGCCACGGGGGCGGTCAGGCGCACCAGCCCGCGTATTTCCCCGACCGAGTCGCGCACCGAGGAAAAACTGCGGGCGATCTGCGCATAGGCGCTGCGCACTTCGCGGGCCAATGACAGCCCTGCATCGGTCAGCCGCACGCTGCGGGTGGTGCGCGTCACCAGCCGCGTGCCGGTGGCCTTTTCCAGGTCGGAAATGCGCTGGCTCACCGCTGACTTGCTCACCCCCAGGCGCGCGGCGGCGGCGGTGTAGGTGCCTTGTTCCTCCAGCACTGACAGCCAGTGAATGTGGGTCCACAGCCCTTCGATCTCAGCCTTTTCCATGGGTGTATTGTTCGCATATAAGGACAATAAGTTCTGGATTCTGCTCTGGTTCGGAACAAAGTGAAAGCATATCGTGTGGACCAACGCTACCCACCTGGATCGACTGCCATGACTGCAACCATCGAGCACTACATCAACGACCAGCGCGTCAGCCGCGATGACCGTTATCAGGACGTCTACAACCCGGCCACCGGTGAAGTCACCGCCCGTGTGGCCCTGGCCAGCCGCCAGACCGTGGCCGAAGCCGTCGCCGCCGCCCAGGCCGCGTTTGCCGGCTGGGCCGACACCCCGCCGATCCGTCGCGCCCGCGTGTTGTTCGAGTACCTGCATCTGCTGCGCGAACGCAAGGACGACCTGGCGCGCATCATCGTCGCCGAGCACGGCAAGGTGTTCACCGATGCCCAGGGCGAAGTCGACCGTGGCATCGACATTCTCGAATTTGCCTGCGGCATTCCCAACCTGCTCAAGGGCGAACACTCCGACCAGGTCTCCCGTGGCATGGACAACTGGACGATGCGCCAGCCGTTGGGCGTGGTCGCCGGCGTGACGCCGTTCAACTTCCCGGTGATGGTACCGATGTGGATGTACCCCATCGCCATTGCGGCGGGTAACACCTTTATCCTCAAGCCCAGCCCGACTGACCCAAGCGCGTCGCTGTTCATGGCCGAGCTGCTGCATGAAGCCGGCCTGCCCAAAGGTGTGTTCAACGTGGTGCAGGGGGATAAAGAGTCGGTGGACGCGCTGATCGAACACCCGGACGTCAAGGCCGTGAGCTTCGTCGGCTCCACGCCGATTGCCCAGTACATCTACGAGAGCGGCGCCCGCAACGGCAAGCGCGTGCAAGGCCTGGGCGGGGCGAAAAACCATATGGTGGTGATGCCCGACGCCGATATCGAACGCACCGTGGACGCGCTGATGGGCGCCGCCTACGGCAGTGCCGGCGAGCGCTGCATGGCGATCTCGGTGGCGGTGCTGGTAGGCGACGTGGGTGACAAAGTCATTGCCGCCTTGACCGAACGCGCCAAATTGCTGCGCATCACCGATGGCCGCTATCTCAAAGCCGAGATGGGCCCGATCGTGTCGCGGGCCGCGCTGGAACGCATTAGTGGCTACATTGAGCAGGGTGTACAAGCGGGCGCGCAGTTGCTGCTCGATGGCCGTGACTACGTCCCCACCGAACCCGGCCTGGAAAATGGCTTCTGGCTCGGCGCGACCTTGTTCGACCACGTAACCCAGGACATGAGCATCTACCGCGAAGAAATCTTCGGCCCGGTGCTGGCCTGTGTACGGGTCAACGATTTTGCCGAGGCAGTGAAGCTGGTCAACGACCACGAGTTCGGCAACGGCGTCAGCTGCTTCACCCGCGATGGCAACATTGCTCGTGAGTTTGCGCGGCGCATCGAAGTGGGCATGGTCGGTATCAATGTGCCGATCCCGGTGCCTATGGCCTGGCACGGGTTTGGTGGCTGGAAGAAGAGCCTGTTCGGCGACATGCATGCCTACGGCACCGAGGGTGTACGTTTTTACACCAAGCAGAAGTCGATCATGCAGCGCTGGTCGGAGAGCATCGAGCAGGGCGCGGAGTTTGCGATGCCGGTGTCGAGATAATCGGTACAGCCAAATTACTGAAATTTACCTTGGCGCCCGTTTCCGGGCGCTCCTTGCACAAGCAGGCAAGATGTTACAGCCTAGCCTTACCATTGGTCATAGGCTGTAACGTCGCCCTCCTGATTGCTGGCGTGCGGTACGCTCGATCAAGTACCACGAACTTTGTCTGTCAAGAATATCTAAGTAAAGCATGTCACGAATCTGTCCCGCAGAAAGGTACCCGTTTCTGATTTCATCAGGGGTAGGCGCAACTGCCTCGAGGACAGCTCGAGGATTGATGCCCTGCCGACGAAGACTTGATGGTAAAACACCGGGCTCGTTCCCGGCCCAGATTCGCCTCACCGCACTGATATAGTTGGGAGCACGTTCTGGTGCTACCGGTAAGGCGTGTAGTGCAGGGCGAGAGTGAGTGACCACTGCCTGATTCATTTGGCGTGAAGTAGCAGACAAGTTGGCCAAGGCTCTGCCGGGCAATTGATTGAAAATATTTTCCAGCACATGTTCCGGCATGCCGCTCAAGGTAGCATTCGGTCCGCCCCTCAGCGCTCCTCCTTGCACTTCCAACCTGGGTACCCCTCCTGCTGACTGCAGGTTTTGCTGCCAACGACCCACAAATTGACCCAGTTTCGCTGCGGCTTTCCAGGCGAGAGGCGCCAATGCGGTGACGCCTGAGGCTATTCCTGTGGCAAAGGACAGTGCACCCAGTATGGACGCGGCTTCGGAATTACCCGAAGCCTCCAGTAGAAACGAAGCGACACCGGTGGTGGTCGCTACCACTCCCAGTGCCATTGACGTTACCGCCAATGCGCCACTTGTCGTGAGTGCCGCCAGCCCACCCGCCATTACTCCGGCAACGACGGGCGCCGCTGTTCCGAATGAGGCGGCCGTCGCTAGTACGCCTATCAACAACCCTGCGCCAGCCAAGAACCATTTCCAGAAGCTATGCCCATCCGGGTCGACTCGGTTGAGCGGGTCACCGGCGCAATAGGCGTAACGGTTGAGTCCACCCCTACCGAATGGACTTTCATTGTCGGGTGCCAAGAACATCATAAGGTGAGGGTCGTAGGGTCGATAGCTGCCCAGCAAATAGCCACCTTCTACCAGTCCACGGGGCTCTCCGGCGTAGCCTAGGCGGCTTTTTCCGCTGCCCATGTCCGCCCCATGGGCGGTGTAGCGCACGCGGCGGATCTGCTGATCGTTTTCAACCTGCACCGTGCCTTGACCATCGCAGCCTGTCAGCAAGACCTCGCGTACAGCCTGGGCCATCGTATTCTGGGCAAACACGAAGGTGTCGTCGCGTAGTAACGATAATGCGTCGTCCGACCGGGAGCCGCGTGTACTGATCAGCCGATCACCCTGATAGAACCAGAGCGTCTTAACCCCATTCTGTGTAGTTTGCGTGGCTCTGCCCAGCGGGTCGTATTGATAATCGTATTGACCGTTGCCGCTGATCACTGCGCTGAGTCGCCCCTCTGCGTCCCATTTCAGCTCGCGGCCAAGACCGTCGCGTACCAGACGCCCATCGGCGTCGTACTCCAACGTCAGTGTCTGGGGGGCAGGGTAGGTATGTGTGATGGTAATGGGGCGGTCGGGGGCGGCGCAGTCGTAGGTGAACACCATGACATCGCAATTGCCGTCCGTATAGGTCGTGGTGACTTGTTCGTAGCCGTCCAGGGCGTTAAACGTGAACGTTTGCTGGCTTATAGGCTGGCCGGTGCGCGGATCTTCGGGGCCCTCAGGGCCAGTCACCGATACTTCTACCAGCCTTGCACGCGCGTCATATTGAAATACCTCTTCGCTCAGCAGGTGGTTTTCTTCCTGCCAACGGCGGCTCGCCAGTTGGTCGCGCCCTGTCCACGTCAAAGTCTGGGTCAGTTGACGATGGTTATCGCCGACCCAGGTACGTGAAACTTCCCGTTCAAACTCATCATAGTGGAGGATCTGTTTGAGAGACTGGGTAGGACCTTGTGTGATGTATTGGCTGACGCGGCCGAATGTGTCGTAGGTAATTTGCAGTTCAACAGCTCCCAGCACCTGGCGCTCCGGACGGCCGTAAACGTCATAGAACGTTTGGTGTTCTGCGCCGTTGGAATCCGTAAACGACACGTGCCGTCCCTCCAATGAGTGCGTCCAATCCGTGCTATGCACTTGACCGTCCAGGCACAACTGTTCGGACAATAAGCGCCCGTTATTGGAGTACTGCCAAGTCAATGTGCCGAAGGGGCTCTGTGCTTGTGTTATCTGGCCGGACTTGAAGTCGTATTGAAAAGTGCTGTCCTGACTATCGCCGGGCGACAGTCGGGTCAATTGATTTTCAAGCATCGGTTCATAGGCATATGCCATGGAACGACCACTGCTGCTGGTTCGAGAGGCGGGTAGCTTCTGACCCTCGTTATAGTTGAGACATTCCTTGCGGCTACCGATGGTGCGGCTGACTGGACGACCGATGCCATCATAGGTCTGCTTGCCTAGTGGCAAGGGTGTGAGGCCGATGGGTTTCAACGTAATGCTAACCGGATGATCCGCATCGCTATGCGGGGCGAATGCCCACTCAACCTCGCTGCCGTCTTGCAACCGACGGCGGGTAATACGTCCATATACATCGTAGTGCGTCTGCGTCTGCACACTGGTCTCGCCCGGCACGTTGACCGTATGGGACAAGGGACGATGAAGCCCGTCGTGGGTCCAGGTTTCACTGCGCAGTATTTCATCGTTGCGAGCAAGCGACGTCATGCTGAGCACCTCGCCGGCACTGCCGCGTACTATCCGGGTTTTCGCAGTCACCAGGCCGTCCCGGCTTTCTCGCCAAATGTCGCTTGTCAGTGTGATGGGGTTGGCTTGAGTGTGCTCGAGCGTGCCGTCCGGGTATCTGATCGTGCTCACTTGGCCCCAGTCATCGAACTCATAACTGGTGGTGAGACTCAACGACTGTTCCCTTCCGGCAAACCAGTCCTGAGTGGTCTCTTGTAACAACTGTCCTTCGACGTTATAAACGCCTCGCCAGGTTTCCCGAAAGACCTGGCCGGTGATCAGGTCGTCACGCCGCTCCTCGCGCACTCGGCGCCCGGCGCCATCGAGATAGATACGTCTTTGCTGGCCTGCCAGATCGGTTTCTTCTGCCATGACGGCGTGTTGGCGATAGCGGCCCGCGAGCACATAGCGACACGTGGCGCTGGCTTCGAACTCAGTGCCGGGTGCTACCGTGCTGCGAATGACACGACCCAGGGCGTCATATTCATAAAGGGTTTCCAAACCCTCTTCGCGATTGCTTAGCGTCAACCCCAAAAGACTGTCCCGGGTGACGTGTTCGGTTGATGTATAGCTACCGTCATGGCCGGTAACCCTAATGTGGGTCGTCAGTGCGGTGGCGGTCAGAGTCCGATGGTAATCGGTGGTGGTGATGAGTCCTTGAATCTGCGTCTGTGATTGAGTCACCTGGGCGAAGAAAGGACTGTCGACGACGGTGTCATAACGCTGGGTGGTGTGACCGATCAGAACCAGGCCATCTGCGGTGACGCTAAACGCCTCTTCCGACACGACGACCCACTGCAAGTGATCATCCGATTGGCGTCGCGGCAGCTGTTCATATCGGTAGTGCGTTTGCGTTATCGGCGCGCCGCCCGTTCCGCCAGAGTTTACGGATGCGGGCGTCACGATATGGTGTTGTATCCAGCGGACAAACATTTCCGTGTCGGCAACATCCTGCGTGCCACCCAACGGGTAATAAACCCACTGCTCCACTCGGCCATCGGCATGGCGCTGTTCAAGGGTATTACCGTAATTGTCGTAGGTTGTTTGAGAGGTCTCTTCGCGCGCATCTTGCGCGTCTTCGTAGCGCTTGGTGACTTGAGTGGGTAGCTGACACCAGGCTGGCTGAGCCTCCCAGCCCAGCGTCGGATCCTCACCATAGTCGGTGGTTGTCGTCACTGTCTTGCCGTTGCGCTGCACACGCTCTCGTGTCAGCAGATGGAATCGGTTCCAGGTCCGCTCGGTTTCTGACAGCACTAGCCCGGTGTCGCTGTGCAACGTCTCCAGGCATGTATAGCTATACGACTCGGTGCGATAGAGATTGTCTTCTCCATCACGCCAGCCTCCTGGCAGGTCGGCGCCGTTACCGAGGAAGTTGGTGCTGCCCACCCATGTATAGGTTCGCGAGTTCGCAGGTTGACCCGCCCCAGGATCATGCCGATGCGCTGTCACGCGGGGCAGCGAGGATAAAGGCGCGCCGGGTGGAAGTTGGTGGCCCTCGGTACCGGTGGCATACCACACCTCATCCTCGCTGCCCAAGGGGCCAGTCAGTCTGACGGGAAACAGCAATCCGTCGTGCTCGTCATAACTGAAGGTCCAGCGGCTGTCGTTGTCCGGCAGGATCAGTGTGCTGAGTTGGTCGCCGCTCAGGTGTAGCCTGTAGACACTTTTGGCGGCATCGTCTGGAAAAAGTTGAATCTGGAACTCGTCGATGGTGTCCCGAACAACTCGCAGCACCGCGCGCTGTTCATCGCGAATTTCAGCGAGGACATAACGCCCACTGCCATGGGGCAACCAGTCCAGAAATACCTGGCGCCCTTCAGCAGAGCGTATTTCCTGGGGCAGGGCCAAGCCGCTGTCGCCCTGAACGACCAGCCACTGGGTTTCGCCATCTTTGTACTCGACGCGAAAGCGGCGGCCGTCCGGTCCTTCCTGAATCACGCGGAAATTCAATAGCTTCTGGTCGATGAATACCAATTGACCTTGGTCGACGAATGTCGTCGCTTGACGATCGAGGCTGAAGCTTTCTCCCGTCGTCAACTGCAAGCGCCCGGCGGGCAAGTCCAGTTCAGACATTGCCAGCATCCAGCCACGCCCGAATCCAAAATCTGTGTGGGACGACAGTGGGCTGAACAGCAACCTGAACGACACGGAAGGGCCGGACTGATGATTGGCCTGGAGTTCCGGCAGGGCGATGTGGAGAGTGAGCTGGCCGGTGCGAGCATCGACGCCGTTGCTGACGTGACTCAGGAAATTACCGGCCTGTGTGTAAAGACCGCCTGTTTTCAAGTGGATTGAAGAAGCGCTGTCCATGCCCGAAACTCCTGATGATGAGAGGAGACCTGTGAGGGAAAATCACAACAACACCAACTCCAAGCGGCCAGTCGGCGTTCGGTCTTTGAATGCAATATTCAATAGGTGCTCATTGCCGTACGTGTCGATGGCGCGCAGCTGACAAGGGCCGCCTTGATTGATCGCACTTTCACTGTGGTAGGGAATATTGTTGCCGCCCTGCAGCACCACAGTCACATGCCCTCTTCTTGGACGCGCAACCGTAGTGGCAGGGGAAAACTCCGAGCCGAGTTTAATCGCTGTGTTGTAATTGACGTTGGGCTCGCCCGGTGCGGCGTATCCGACATGGGAGGCCCGCGTGACCGTGTTGTCGCGGTCAACCCATTGAATCATTCCCATGGGGCTCATACTTGTTACCGAGAGTAATTCGACCACGGGCATCTGCACATTCTTTCCAGCGAGTTGGTACTCCCAGGTGAATAAATCGCTGTTGGGGTTGCCCGCGACCAAGTCTCGATTGAACGTGTAGTTGTCAGGGATACTAAAGTGCGGAATTTCTGCCGTTCTAAGGTCGACATACGATTTGAACGTAGCATCTATTGCGGTGTTGTAAGTAACAGGCCCTTGCGCGGTGTGCTGGGTGATTTGTGCATACAATCGGACCGATGCCCCCGTGGGAGCACGGCTCAGGATATAAAAATCTTTTTGAAAGAAATTGACATTCTCAGGCTCTTTTTGAGTAGGCGGTGGGCTGACAGCGCTCGCTGGATAAGGCAGGTACTGATTTTTCGTTTGGGAATAGAACCATTCACTGCCGTCGTCACCTCCGGGTAATATTGGGAAGAGTTCGTTTTTACGGGTGGTAATACACAAGCTCTCTAATTCATCGTCAGAAATGGTCTGGCCTGTTCTGGGAGCAATGATCAATGTCACCAATACTTGTTGACGGGCGTTGGGATAGAGCAGCGCCGACAAACTGGTCAAACTTATTTCGAATCGGCTCAGCCAATTATTGGAGGCGCGGAGGGTTTGTTCAGTCATGCTATTCACCGTGAGTGTATGGGCTACTGAAATGACGTGGTATTCACGTTTCGGAGGAGTCCTGAAAGATGTTGACCGGCGCTTCCTCTATGCGAAGACTGTATCTCGTGCTGTCATTTTCTGGATCTAATAACGCCACACTTGTTTTAAATCGTTGCGAGTTACCAAAAGCGTCAAAAGTGGTAAATTCTTTAGAAGAATTTCTAACAAGGCTGTTACTTGTTGGCACCACGCCTGAAACCACGAATACCAACCTATCGGTGCTTGGCTTGAAGTAACCATTTTCTCTCAGCCATTGACCAGCTTGGTTATTCCAGTTCGAAGGGTAGGCATACCAGAGAAAGTTCGGCTTGTCGGGTTCGCGGACGCCGACCAGGAGGGAGAAGTAGGCCTTTCCAGAACCATGACGGAGATCGTATATGTTCCAAGTAAACCATTCATCGTCATGTTCAACGTGTTTAATCGCAATGGCCCTTGCGGTGCCGGGCAAGTTAAATCCGATGTAATGGTTGTAGGTATACCAATACTGGCTGTGATAACGCACTTGTTCGATTGCTTCTACCAAGCCGCCATTTCCCGCAGTGTAATAGTTCTGCGTTACTGACCTAAGATAGACGGAACTGTAGAAACGACCATTCTGCCCGGCGCCGCCATAAGACACATCCTCGTTATGGCTGGTGTAATCAACGCTCGTACCGGGTAAACGGACACGTACGGCGAATCGGTCTACTATGCCCCCGGGGTTTGCGTCATTGGTCAAGTATCGTTTAAATACTTTTCGTTGGGTTTGTGTACCGTCCGGAGAGTAAAGAGTGAGCGGTTCCGGTTTTGGCGCAGGCAAGAACTGACTCGGCGCCACGCTTTCCGGCCTGTAGGATTGCGGAGGGGGTGATGAGTCAATTTCTTGAACAGTGAAACTTTCATCAAACGGTAAATAGCCTTTTTCATGCGGGCCGGTTTTTGCAGGCCAGCGACCTCGCAGGGCGATGAACGGAATGATTTCGACCGTTGTTCCATCGGGTACGACGGTCACTTGTCCATGTTCATCTCGCGCCTCCAGCGTAATCAAAAATTCGGAAACCTGGCGCCGGTTGTTATAAAGCCGGGCGGTAGCATTTTCTCTTCCTTGAAACTGCTGCTGTTCAAGCAGCAAGTAGCTGATGGTCCTTGCGGAACCTGCGTTCATTGGGTATCCGCCGCCAGGCATGTCGATTTCAGTTAACGGAGTATCGCTCATGATTTAATCATCCAATTCCAACTGACTTAAGGTTCATCACCAAGCCCAATCAGATCGGAGAGGGGGTGCAGCGTCTACCTGTCAATATTGACAGTCGCGACGAGTGGTATATGCGCATGGCTTGCGAGAGTCGGCTGCTCTGCGTGTCAAACGTCCTGTTGATTTAAAGTACGATAAAGTCCAGTATAGATTTTGTAGTATGTATGATCTTCCGTTTTGACATTCTTGCCAAACCAACAACAACTTGCGAGAACCCCTCCATGAAGAAACGCCATCTCCTTCCCGCCCTGGCCCTGAGCCTGTTTGCCGCCAGCCACCTGCCGGCCGCCGAGAAAACCCTGCGTATTGGCATTGAGGCCGCTTACCCACCGTTCGCCTCCAAAACCGGTGACGGCAAGATCGTGGGGTTCGACTACGACATCGGCAACGCCCTGTGTGCGCAAATGAAGGTCAAGTGCGTGTGGATCGAAGGGGAGTTCGACGGGCTGATTCCGTCCCTCAAGGTCAAGAAGATCGACATGGCGTTGTCGTCCATGACCATCAACGAAGACCGCAAGAAGTCGGTGGATTTCACCCACAAGTACTACTTCACCTCGTCGCGTCTGGTGATGAAGGACGGCGCCGTGGTGGATGACCAGTACGCCAGCCTCAAGGGCAAGAACGTCGGTGTACAGCGCGCCACCACCACCGACCGGTATGCCACCGAGGTGTTCGAGCCCAAGGGCATCAACGTCAAGCGCTACAGCAATAACGAAGAAATCTACATGGACCTGGCAGCGGGGCGCCTGGATGCGATCTTTGCCGACACCATTCCCCTAAGCGACTTCCTGTCGATGCCGCGCGGGCAGGGTTATGCCTTTGTCGGCCCGGAGCTCAAAGACCCGAAATACGTGGGTGAGGGGGCTGGCATCGCAGTACGCAAGGGCAATGGCGAGTTGGTCAGCGAATTGAATGCGGCCATCGACGGCATTCGCGCCAGCGGCGAATACCAGAAGATTTCACAGCAGTACTTCAAGGCCGATATCTACGGCGACTGATGCAAAGACGCGGTCAATGTGGGAGCTGTCGAGCTTTAGCGAGGCTGCGAAAGCGATGGGTCAGGTGATGCAAATGTTGACCTTGCCGGCCCCTTCGCAGCCTCGCCGGGGCTCGACAGCTCCCACAGGGAATCGGCGCCGTGGTCAGAAAGGGCTCAACCCTTGAGTTCCTTCAAGTGCTTGTAGACCGTCGCTCGCCCCATGCCCAGCACATTGGCCACATAGTTGGAGGCGCTCTTGCCCTTGAATGCGCCTTCGGCATGCAGCGCCAGCACCAGTTCGCGTTTGTGGTCGCGGGTCAACAGGTTCAGGCTCAACTGACGCTCGCGCAGCCAGGCATGCAGGAAGGTGTTGATACGCTCCTGCCAGTCATCACGGAACAGCGCGTCCGGCTGTGCGATCAGCTTGCTTGGCGACAGGAATAAATCCAGCGCCGCCTTGGCTGTTTCGAACATTGAAATATTCAGGTTGATGCACAACACAGCCAGCCTGCGCCCTTTGTGGTCGTGCAGCACGGTGCTCAGGCTGCGGATTTTCTGGCCATCCCAGTTGAGCTTTTCGTAAGGGCCGATATTCACCTCCCTGACGTCACCGTCGAGCATGTCCTCTAGGGACGAGTCGTCACCCAGGCTGCGTTTGGACAGGTTATTGGCGATGTAATCCACGGTTTGCGTGCGCAGGTCATGCAGCACCACTTCTGCATGGGGAAAGAACAACGTGGCGATTGCATCGGCGATCGCGCGAAAGTTCTGCATGACCTTGTCTTGTTCAGCGGTGTTCATCAATGGGGCTCCAGGCGGACCGGGGAGAGCATACCAGCGTCCAGGCCGAACCGGGTCAGTGCCTCCGGCAGCGGTTCGCCGCGCACCAGAGCGGCGCTTGCCTGGCCCATGGCGGGTGAGGTCTGGATACCATAGCCGCCTTGCGCTGCCACCCAGAACAGCCCCGGTACTTGCGGGTCAAAGCCCGACAGCAAATCACCGTCCTGCACAAAACTGCGCAGCCCGGCCCAGGTGCGCGTGGGGCGGCGGATGGTCAGGGTGGTGGCTTCCTCAATCTGGTAAATGCCCATGGCAATATCCAGCTCTTCGGGTTGCACATCCTGGGGTTCTACCGGGTCGGCGTTGGCCGGTGAGCCGAGGAACATGCCGGCATCCGGTTTCATGTAGAACGCTTCGTCGAGGGCTACCAGCATCGGCCAGTCGTGGCTGTCCATGCCCTCGGGGCCGGCAAAGACAAAGGCCGAGCGGCGCTTGGGCTGCAAGCCGATGGACGCTGCGCCCGCCAGCCCGCCGATATGGTCGGCCCAGGCACCGGCGGCGTTGATGATGACCGGCGCGGTGAAGGTCGCATCCTGGGTGCGCACCTGCCACAGGCCGTCGGCGTCGCGGCTCAAGCCCAGCACATGGCTGTCGGTGCGCACTTCGCCCTGGTTGCGGCGGATACCGCGCAGGTAGCCTTGATGCAGGGCGTCGGTGTCGATGTCACAGGCGGTAGGGTCGTAGATTGCCCCGTGGACTTTTTCACGGCGCAGGATCGGCAAGCGTGCACAGGCTTCATCGACCGTCAGGCGCTGCACCTGCTCTACGGTCGCCTTGGCGCTCAGGTACTGGCTGTCTAGTTCGGCCGGGTCACCGTTGAAATCAACGGTCATTTCGCCCCGGGGCGTCAGCAGGGGATGTTCGCAGAAGCCTGCGGGTGGCTGGTCGAAGAAGGTCCGGCTGGCCAAGGTCAGCGCGCGTACTTGCGGTGTGCCGTACGCGGCGGTGTAGAGCGCTGCCGAACGCCCGGTGGAGTGATAGGCCGGGTGGTTTTCACGCTCCAGCACCAGGACCTTGCCGTGCTGCGACAACCAGAACCCGGTGGACGCGCCGGCAATGCCGCCGCCGATAATGATGAAGTCTGCCTGGCTCATGGAGATCTCCTGAAATAAGCATTGTAGGCGCGTGCGTGCTCGCGAAAAACGTTGACGATAACGCGCCGATTCTGTGTGACCGCAGTGCCTGTGAGGTCTTGGCGAGCAAGCTCGCTCCTACAGTCGATACAGGGCATTGGCCAGGGCGATGTCTTCCAGGCCCAGGCCGATGGAGCGAAAAAAGACGTGACGATCGTAGTCGGGGCGCTGGGCCATGTCGCTGAACAACTCGGGCAGGTCGCCGGCAATCGTGCGTTTGTCCCAGCCGTGCTGTTCGCTGGCGATCAGCATCTCACCGGCCGAATCCGGAGTGGTCTGGCGGTAGTCGCAGAACACGTGCATCTGGTTGAGGCAATGTGGCGGTACTTCATGGGCACGTGGCGCATTGGTGCTGATGGAGGTAATCAGCGCGGGTTTGCTCAGGCGCGAGGGGTCGATGACCGGCCCGGCGGACGAGGTGCACAGCAGGATCACATCCGCGTCTTCCAGGGCGGCCTCACAACTTGAGACGAGGCTCAGGCGCGGGTCCAGGCTGGTCAACTGCGCACGCGTCTCGGCGCTGGCGCTGCCCAGGCTTGGCGAGTACAGGCGGATCTGCTGCCAGTCGCGCAGGTTCTGCACATAACGCAGGTGCGCCTGGGCGACCTTGCCGCTGCCGATGATCGCCAGGCGTTGCGCCGCCGCCGGTGCCAGCGCATCCACTGCCAAAGCCGTGGCGGCGGCGGTGCGTGCAGTGGTCAATTCAGCGGCATCGCACAACAGCAATGGCTGGCCGCTGTGCATCGACATCAATAAGGTCCAGGCCGTCACCAAAGGGCCCTGATCACGCACGATATAGGGGGAGGTCTTGACCCCGTACACGCCGTCTCCGGCCAGTACGCCCAGGTAGTTGATGAAATCCCCGGCGCCTTGAGGAAATTCCACCAGCTGTTGCGCCGGCTGTACCGCTTGCCCGGCGGCGAGGTCGCGGAACAGTTTGCGCAGGATCGCGGGTACATCGACTTGAGCCAATAAAGTACGGGCCTGGGCCTGGTCGATGACGAGGGGCGTCGTGGACATGGGGTTCTCCGGATAAACTAATTTGTCCATTATGGACTTTTAGTTTTTATCCGCAATGACCTGAGGGAAAAATGAGATCAATGTGGGGGAGCCATGAGGATCAGATGTGGGAGCTGGCTTGCCTGCGATAGCGGTGTGTCAGTCGGTCCATCAGGTGACTGACCCGCCGCCATCGCAGGCAAGCCAGCTCCCACAGGTGATCGGTGGTGTGCTGGCGGACGAGTTATCGCCTGCCCGAGCGCGTACTCACATCCACCCACACCGCCAGCACCAGAATGCTGCCCTTCACAATCATCTGCCAGTAGCTGTCCACATCGAGCATCGACATGCCGTTGTCCAAACTTGTAATCACCAACGCGCCAAGCAACGCGCCATAGACGGTGCCCGAGCCGCCGCGCATCGACGTGCCGCCGATAAAACAGGCCGCGATGGCATCGAGTTCGCCCATGTTGCCCGCCGAGGGTGAACCCGCAGCAAGGCGCGCGGTGTTGACCAGGCCGGCCAGCGCGCACATCACCCCCATGATGCCGAAGATCCACAGTTTCACTGCTTGCACGTTGATGCCGGATAGCCGTGTGGCTTCCATATTGCTGCCTACCGCATACACGCGGCGGCCGAATACGGTCTGGCTGGTGACGTAGCTGAATACGCCGAGCAGCACCAGCAACAGCAGAACCGGCACGGGGATACCGTCGTAGCTGTTGAGGGTGGTGACGAACCCGGCGAGCACCGCGCCGATCAATACCACACGTAACACGTCGCGCACCAAAGCGTGCGCGGCCAAGCCATGCAGTGCGCGGTTGCGCCGCTGCTTCCAGGTCAGGAACAGCGTCAGTGCGAACAGCAGTACGCCAAGCCCAGCGCCCACACTGTGGGGCAAATACCCCTGGCCCACATACACCAGCGACGGCGACACCGGCGCAATAGTGGTGCCGCCGGTAATCCCCAGCAGAATCCCGCGAAACGCCAACATTCCGCCCAGGCCGACGATGAACGAGGGAATGCGCAGGTAAGCGGTCATGTAGCCGTTGGCCAGGCCGATCATCAAGCCGCACAGCGCCACCAGGCTCAGGTTGGCCAATAGCGGCACGTGATAGACCACATCCAGAATCGCCGCCAGCCCGCCCAACAGTCCGAGCAACGAGCCCACCGACAAGTCGATCTCGCCGCTGATAATCACCAGCACCATGCCGCAGGCCAATATCCCGCTGATCGACATCTGCCGCAGCAGGTTGGAGAGGTTGCGCGGGGTGAGAAAACCGCCCTCGGTCTGCCAACTGAAAAACAACCAGATGAACGCCACGGCGATCACCAGCGCGAGCATCTTGTAGCGGGTAAAAAGGTGTTTGACCTGATTCATCTACGCGGTCTTCCGATCATTAGGGTTATGGCTGAGCGCGGCGGCGAGCACCTGTTCCTGGGTGAGCCCTTCATTGATGAAATCCCCCCGCAACTGGCCGTCGCCAATCACCAGCACGCGGTTGGACACGCCGAGCACTTCGGCCAGTTCTGAGGAGACCATGATGATCGACACGCCTTCGGCGGCCAGCGCACCCATCAATTTGTAGATCTCGTACTTGGCGCCCACGTCCACCCCGCGTGTGGGTTCGTCGAGGATCAGCACCTTGGGCTGGGTCATCAGCATTTTCGCCAGCACGGCCTTTTGCTGGTTGCCGCCTGAGAGGTTGGTGATCGGCAGCGACGGGCTGGCGGTCTTGAGGTGCATGCGGCTGATCTGCTGGTCGATGCTGCCCAGTTCGGCCTCAGCGTCGATGCGGGTCATGTGCGCGTAGGTGTCGAGCACCGCCAGGGTAATGTTCTGGCCTACCCCCAGGTCGGGAATGATGCCTTGGCGCTTGCGGTCTTCGGGCACCATGCACAGCCCGGCGCGGATCGACTTGAGCGGCGTGCGCGTGTCGATCACCTGGCCGTCCAGCCATACTTCGGCGCTGTAGCGGCCGGGGTAAGCGCCGAACAGCGCCGACACCAACTCCGTGCGCCCGGCGCCCACCAAGCCGGCGATGCCAAGGATTTCACCGCGCCTGAGCACGAAGGAGATGTCGTCGACGCGCTTGCGCTTGGGGTTATCGACGTCGTAGCAGGTGACGTTACGCGCTTCGAAGATCACCTCGCCCACTTCATGGTGCTCGATGGGGAAGAGGTTGCTCATTTCGCGGCCGACCATCTGCGTGATGATCCGGGGGATGTCCATGTCTGCCATGGCGGTGGTTGCGATGTGCCTGCCGTCGCGAATTACTGCAATGGTGTCGCACACCGCCGCCACTTCATCGAGCTTGTGGGAGATGTACACGCAGGCCACGCCCTTGGCCTTCAGGCCCTTGATAATGTCCAGCAACACCTCGATTTCGCCACGGGTCAAGGCCGAGGAGGGCTCGTCAAGAATCAACAGGCGCGCCTGTTTGTTCAAGGCCTTGGCGATCTCCACCAGTTGCTGGTAGCCGCCGCCGTACTGCGACACCGGCAGCGCCACATTCATGTCCGGCACCTTGAGTTCACGCATCAACGCCTCGGCGCGGTGCAACATCGCCGGGTAGTTCATGCGCCCACCGGGCAGGGTCAGTTCGTGGCCCATGAAAATGTTCTCGGCCACCGACAGGTCGGGCACCAGGGTCAGTTCCTGATGAATGATGACAATGCCGGCCGCCTCGGTTTCGCGGATGGACTGGGCCTTGAGCGGCTGCCCATCCCAGAGGATTTCCCCCTCCCAGGTGCCGTGCGGGTACACCGCCGACAGCACCTTCATCAAGGTGGATTTACCCGCACCGTTTTCACCGCACAGGCCCACGCATTCCCCAGGCTTGACCTTGATGTCTATGCCGTTGAGAGCGTTGACACCGCCAAAGCTTTTGACGATGCCGTTCATTTGCAGCAGGTAATGCGACATGGCAATGGCTCACACAAAAGGCCGACGAAACACCGTCACTGTAGGAGCGAGCTTGCTCGCGAAAAACCCCCAGGCGACACGGGCTGCCTGCCAGGACCTACAGGCCGATCTGCTCTTTGGTATAGAAGCCGTCTTTCTCCAACACATCGATGTTGGCCTTGGTCAACGGCGTCGGCGTGAGCAAGATGGTGTCGACCTTTTTGCTGCCATTGTCATATTGCGAGCTGTAGGTCGGCTGTTCGCTGCGTGCCAGTTGCACCGAAAGCTTGGCCGCTTCGGTAGCGATCAGCTTGAGCGGTTTGTACACGGTCATGGTCTGGGTGCCGTTGATCACGCGCTTGATCGCTGCGAGGTCAGCGTCCTGGCCGGAGATTGGCACCTTGCCCGCCAGTTTCTGCGCGGCCAGGGCCTGGATCGCACCGCCGGCGGTGGCGTCGTTGGAGGCGACAATAGCGTCGATCTTGTTGTCGTTACGGGTCAGGGCGTTTTCGACAATGCTCAATGCCTCGGTGGGGTTCCATTCCTTGACCCATTGCTGGCCGACGATCTTGATATCGCCTTTGTCGATGGCCGGTTGCAGCACCTTCATCTGACCTTCGCGCAGCACCTTGGCGTTGTTGTCCGTCGGCGCGCCGCCGAGCAGGAAGTAATTGCCCTTGGGCGCCGCTTGCAACACGCCGCTGGCCTGCATCTCGCCGACTTTTTCGTTATCGAAGGAAATATAGGCGTCGATGTCGGCATTGAGGATCAGGCGATCATAGGACACCACCTTGATCCCGGCTTTCTTGGCTTCGGCCACCGCATTGGTCAGCACCGTGGCGTTGAACGGCACGATCACGATCACATCGACGCCCCGGGAGATCAGGTTTTCGATCTGGGCAATCTGCTTCTGCTCGTTGGCATCGGCAGACTGCACGAACACCTTGGCGTCGAGCTTTTCCGCAGCGGCGACAAAGTAATCACGGTCGCGGGACCAGCGCTCCAGGCGCAGGTCGTCGATGGAAAAACCGATTTTGGGGTGCGCAGGATCCGCCATCACCGGCAGGGCGAGCAGTGCCAGGGCTGCGGCGAGCAGGGCAGGTTTGAATGACTTCATGGTGGTGCGTCCTTTTATTGTTGTTGGAAAGACACTAGGTGAAGATCCTCTTTGTGGCGAGGGAGCTTGCTCCCGCTGGAGTGCGTAGCACTCCCATTTTTTGGGGCCGCTTCGCGCCCCAGCGGGAGCAATCTCTGGCCACAGTCAGGTGTAGATAAACCGATTCACAACGCCTTCAAGCATCTCCTGGCGCCCACTCACCGCCTGCGGGTTCAGCTCGTTGGCAAAGGCATGTTCAGCCAATGATTCCAGGCTGAACTCACCGGCCAACACCGCCTGGCCCAATGGCTGCTGCCAGCCGGCATAGCGTTGGTCCTTGAACTGCTGCAAGCGGTCGTCCTGCACCATCGCCGCCGCACGCTCCAGGGCCAGAGCCAGCACATCCATGGCGGCGACATGCCCGTGGAACAGGTCCACCTCGTCCAGGCTCTGGCGGCGCACCTTGGAATCGAAGTTATAGCCGCCGTTCTTGAACCCGCCAGCCTTGAGGATTTCGTAGGTGGCCAGGGTCATCTCCTCGACGCTATTGGGGAACTGGTCGGTGTCCCAACCGTTCTGCGGGTCGCCGCGGTTGGCGTCGATACTGCCGAAGATCCCCAACGACACGGCGGTGGCGATCTCATGATGAAAGCTGTGCCCGGCCAGCGTCGCGTGATTGGCCTCGATGTTAACTTTGATCTCGTGTTCCAGGCCGTACTCATGCAGGAAGCCGAACACGGTGGCGCTGTCGTAATCGTATTGGTGTTTGGTCGGCTCTTGGGGCTTGGGCTCGATCAACAGGTCACCCGTAAAGCCGATCTTGTGCTTGTGTTCAACCACCATGCGCATAAAACGCCCGAGCTGTTCGCGCTCGCGCTTGAGGTCGGTGTTGAGCAAAGTTTCATACCCTTCACGGCCACCCCACAGCACATAGTTGGCGCCCTTAAGGCGCAGCGTGGCATTCATTGCACTGAACACCTGGGCGGCGGCGAAGGCGAACACCTCTGGATCTGGGTTGCTCGCCGCCCCGGCGGCAAAACGCGGGTTGCTGAAGCAATTGGCGGTGCCCCACAGCAGCTTGATGCCAGTCTGTTCCTGATGGCGCTCCAGGTGGTCGACCATCTGCGCAAAGTGATTGCGGTACTCCTTGAGCGTGCTGCCTTCGGGCGCCACATCGGTGTCGTGAAAGCTGTAGTAGTCGATGCCCAGCTTGGAAAAAAACTCAAACGCCGCCTCGGCCTTGCCGATGGCCACCTCCATCGGATCGCCACTGCGCTGCCACGGGCGCTTGAACGTCCCCATCCCAAACATATCCGCCCCCGGCCACACAAAGGTATGCCAGTAACAGGCGGCCATGCGCAGGTGCTCCCGCATGGGCTTGCCGAGGATCAGCTTGTTGGCGTCGTAGTGACGAAACGCGAGGGCAGAGGTGCTGGCAGGGCCTTCGAAGCGCACCTTTTCGACACCGGGGAAGTACGGCATGGGTTTTTCCTTATTGTTCTGAGCGGTGTCTGGATACTAGCAATGGCACTTGGGCGGCTGATTATGAAAATCACCAAAGGGGAGTGCGATTTTGAGTGAGGGGCTGAGAACGGCTGAGGGAGTACAGGATTTAGAGAAACGTCTGACTTTACGGTGGGGATATGCCTCTTCAAGGTTTGGTGTGCCACTTGCTCGTTTACCTCGGAAGGCGTTACGCGTCAGTTTTCTTATCGGGACGAGCAGGGAAGTACGGCCAAAAAACATGGATAAGAGGCAAAAAAATGAGCGTAGGTTATTTCATTGGACTGGGTGACAAGACCACCTGCGGCGGGGAAGTGCTGGACGGTGATAAGAGAGTCAACATACATGGCCTTTTTCATGCGTGCGAAGGTGACCGAGTCACCTGCGGCAAGGATGGGCAAACTTATAAGATCGTCGGTGGCGTTTCCCACATAAACAGCCATGGTCGGCTTATGTCCGGCACTTTGGATAGTTACAGCGACTGTCCCTGTAAAGCCGAGCTGATTCCTTCGGTGTACTCGGCCACCTATGAAAACCAACATGCAGAACCGCCCATTAACCTGCGAGTAGCTCAACCAAACGCATCATCTGTAAATCGAAACACTGTAGCGCCACGTCATTCTGGTTTCGTGCCGTCCGGTCATGTTGGATCAATGGCATCCAATGGTGTGCAAGGTCAGGAGCCAGGTTTTTATATCGTGCCCAAAAGCATGACCCGCGAGGCGCTGGAAGCCACACTTTTTCCGACGCTCGACACGGCTGTAATGCGCAAGTTTCAATCGCTGAATCCCAACACAGGCTACGTCAAAGCTGGTTCGATGATCGTGCTCAGCGATCCGAAAAACACCTCCTGCTCGTATGAAGAAGCTCAACTGATGCAGGCTGCACAACACGTCAGCGCATCACTGGATGAGCTGACGCCGGACGAGGCTGACTTTCTGCATCGCCACGGTGCAGAGATCGCCGGTTTCATCGGCCAAACCTCAACCTGGCTCGGCGTCAGCGCAGTGGTGATGGAAAAACACCTGAGCAATCTGCGCGAAACGCTGCAGGCCATGGAGCGCCTGCATCAGGACAGCTATCGGCAGCACGGACACCTTAGGTCACCGCAGTTCTTCGCTGATCGTCAGCGACTTATGAATCAGTTGGATGCTCATCTGCTCAACTCCACCCGCCTGCGCGGGCAGACCACCTTGGGCGATCACCCCAAGTTGAAAACGGCCCTGGGTATATCCAGTCGCAGCTTGGTGCATCACTGGGACAAGGCGGGTGGGCCGGGGCAGATTCCGGGGTATGCCGCTCATGTGGAAGCGGTCAGCCGTGCCACGAAGTACATGAAGGCAGGGGGTTATATCGGTATTGGACTTGGGGGAGTGTCTTCGTTGCTGGCTATTGAGCAGGTATGTAACGGGGATTCTGGAGCTGCATGTGAGAGGGTTAAGTTCACTGAAGGGGGGAAATTCGCTGGAGCCACATTGGGGGGTATTTGGGGTGGAGTGACGGGTCAAATTGCGGGTGGTTCAATCTGTTTGGGGATTGGAGTGGCAACCGGCGGGCTTGGAGGGGTCGTCTGTGTCGCGGCCTTAGTCGGGGCCGGCGCCTGGGCAGGTACGACTTTCGGTGAGATGGGTGGCGATTATATTGGGGAAAAAATTTACGAGGCTTTTCAACCATGACCCGTATTGACTCTTGGTCACCCTGGGCTGCGATCATTTTTACCGGCGGGCCTTTTCTGCTCGAACTCGTGAGTATTGCGTACAGCTTGTTCCTGAGTCATCGACATTTGGATGCGATAAAAGAGGCATTGAAAAACAGTCGCTATATTTATCTTTGGGGGCCGAGCCTGGGGAGGCGCGGCTATATTTGGTCGTTGTTGGAGATGGCGAAAATCACCGGGATGATAGCGATGCCGAGGACATATATCCGCATTGGTGACTTGAGCCCTATCGATTATGAAAACTTTCCTCCGTACCTAAAACGCCTGCTGAACCTACATTTAGCAATGGTAGTTGGCACTGGCGTTTGGCTAGGAACTGTATTCATAGTTTTAAAATTTAGGTAGATAGAACGGGCCTCCCTGAGGCCCGATATGCTCAGACTGCTTCCAGGACGTGACATCGATTTGAATGTAGCTAGGCGTGCGTAGTACACAGGCCTAATCTGCACCGACCGGCCCCAGGACAAAAACAATGAAAACCCTACCGCCCGTTCACCGTATCGCCTTGCTCTTCAACGGCAGCAAAATCTACGACCGCGGCATCATCGCCGGTATCGGCAACTACCTGAGCAGCACCCGCGCATCCTGGGACCTGTTCCTGGAAGAAGATTTCCTCTGCCGCCTGCGCGGTATCGAGCGTTGGCAGGGCGATGGGATCATTGCTGACTTCGATGACCCGCTGATTGGCGAGGCGTTGGCCGGCAGTCGGGTTCCAGTGGTGGCGGTGGGTGGGTCTTATGAGGATGTGGGCAAGTACCCGAAGGGCATTCCCTATGTGGCCACCGATAACCATGCCCTGATGAAGCTGGCCTACGAGCATCTGGTGGAGGCGGGGTTGACGCGGTTTGCCTGTTTCAGCCTGCCCGAAGCCCAGGCCAATCGCTGGGCCCAGGAGCGTGAGAAAGCTTTTCGCCGCTTGATGCAGCGTGATGGCTTGCAGGTAGAGGTGTATCGCGGCCTGGGCACCAGTGCGCCGTTGTGGGACAGCGCGGTGGAGCAGCAGATTGCCTGGCTGCACAGCCTGCCCAAGCCTATCGGCATTATCGCGGTGACCGATGCCCGCGCTCGGCAATTGCTGCAAGCCTGCCTGACCGCAGGTATTGCGGTGCCGGAGGAGGTGGCGTTGATCGGCATCGACAACGACCCGCTGACCCGCACCCTCACGCGGGTGCCGCTCAGTTCGGTGATCCAGGGCACGGAGACCATGGGCCGTACCGCTGCGGCGCTGTTGCATCAGATGCTGCATGGCAAACCCTGCACGGGCACGCAGGTGCTGGTGCCGCCAGACGCCATTAACGTGCAAGCCTCCAGCCTGCATCAACCCCTGGGCAACCCTTACGTGATGCAGGCCTTGTTGTTTATCCGCCAGTACGCCTGCCAGGGTATCAAGACCGATCAGGTCGCCGCTTATGTCGGTGTTTCCCGCTCGTCCCTGGAAGCGCATTTTCGCAAGGCGCGTGGCTGCAGCGTGCATGATGAGATTTTGCGCTTCAAACTCGCCGCTGCCGCCAAGGGCCTGGAAAACCAAAGCCTTGCTATAGCCGACATTGCCGCACGCTGCGGCTTCACCTCTGCGCAGTACCTGCATACGGTGTTTCGCCGCGAATTTGGCTGTACGCCACGTCAGTATCAGCAGGGCGCGAGCTAGAACACCGCTTTGACTTGCAAACCCAGCACCAGCGCATTGTCGATGCTCTCACCGGAAAACGCCCCCGGCTCGATGATGTATTGCACATCCGGGCGCAAGGTCAGCCAAGGCGTGGCCTGGTAGCCATAACTGAGTTCGATCAATTGTTCGGCGCTGTCGATTGAGGGGTAGGACTCCCCGGCATTGAACGCGGCCAACTCTTGCACATCACGGCTGCGCGGGTTCGGCACCGCGCGGCCATAGCCCAGGGCGACGGTATCGCGCGGGCGACCTTCGAACGGCTTGTACAGCACCACGCCTGCGCCATACCACTTGGTGAACGGCGAGGCCGCTTGGCTGGCGGCAGAGTACTGGCCGAAGGCGTGCAGGCTACGGCCTTGGGATGATTGTGAGGCCCACACAGCCTGGTCGATCAAGAGGTAGTGACCGCCACGCCCGCTGACGTCCTTGTTGCTGCCAATGCGTTTTACATCGGAACTGTCGTAGTAATAACCGAGCTTGTATTCACCGGGCAGTGCGCCCGCATGCTTGTAGATAAGCTCGATGGGCACCACGGTGCCGGTGGTGTGCTTGGGCCCCAGGTGCCAGGCACGGCTTGAGTTGCCATTGCTGGACGGGTCGACATTGAACGCCGCCACGCGCAGTTGCCAGTTGGGCGAAAAGTCGTATTTCACCCGGGCACCGAGGTGCGCATTCGGGTAGTTGGCCCAGCCACTGCCGCCGGACATGTTCAGCGGATGCCCGCAGAAGCCGGCGTTCATGAAGTTGCACAGGATGCCGCTGTCCAGGCCGCCGAGATCATTGCCCATGGCCATATAGCCCAGCTTGAGGTTCAGCGCCGGGGTGAACAGCGTGCGCTCGTAGCTCAGCTCGGTGAGGCGCGTGTAGAGGCCGCCGTAGTTTTCCTGGATCGGCAGGCGGTTGCCCACCAAGTCCTCGGAGGCGCTGTTGCCGCGTCGGTCGTTGATGGTCAGCTGGATGCGGTCGCCGTTGTTGAAGCCGTAGAGCTTGCCCAGGTCGAACTGCACGCCGAGCTTGATATTTTGCGAATAGCGCGCCGAACGGTGCTGGCCGCCGTGGGCGTTGTAGGCGGTCTCGCCGCTGTAGTCACCGGTAAAGCGCACACCTTGCGCGTCGAGTTCGCGGCGCAGGCCGCCCCAGTCGCCGGTCAGGGTGGTGTCGTCGGCTTGAACGGGCAGGGCGGCCGCAAAGGCCAGGCCCAGCGCCAGGCGCCAGGCGGTATGAGGAGTAGGGGTCATGGGGGATCTTTCCAAACACAAAGCGCGGTGCCGGAGCACCGCGCGAACAGAGGGCGGTTACGGCAGGGCGTAGGCGATCACGTAGTCGCCACGGTCGGTGGACTGGCGTGCGCCGCCGGCGGTGACGACGATGTATTGCTTGCCGGTTTTCGGCGACACGTAGGTCATCGGCCCACCCTGGCTGCCGACGGGCAGGCGGGCTTTCCAGATTTCATCGCCATTGCCGCTGTTGAAGGCGCGCAGGTAGAAGTCCTGGGTGCCGGCGATAAAGATCAGGCCGCCTTGGGTGGACAGCGTACCGCCCAGGGTCGGCAGGCCTACCTTGATCGGCAGGTGCATGCGGATACCCAGGGGGCCGGTGTCTTCAACGGTGCCCACCGGTACTTGCCAGGCGACCTTTTGCGTCTTCATGTCGATGGCGGTCAAGGTGCCGAATGGCGGCGCCTGGCACGGAATGCCGGCCACCGACAGGAAGCGGTTTTTGTTCACCGCGTACGGCGTGCCCTTGAGCGGCACGGCGCCCATGCCGGTGTTCAGCGCTTCCCCACCGGAAGAGGTCTGGGCCTTGTTCTGCGACGGTACCATCTGGATCCACAGGCCCAGGCGCATGTCGTTGACGAAGATAAAACCGTGCACCGGGTCGGTGGAGATGCTGCCCCAGTTCATGCCGCCCAGGGAACCGGGGAAGCTCAGGGATTTATCGGTGCCCGGCGCGGTGTACAGGCCGTCGTAGCGCATGCCCTTGAAGTCGATGCGGCACAGCAACTGGTCATACGGCGTCGCGCCCCACATGTCCGACTCGGTGAGGGTTTGCGCGCCGATCTGCGGCATGCCGACGGATTTAGGCTGGGTCAGGGAATACGGCTCGTTGGGAATGTTCGCGGCTTTTACCGGCACTTCCTGCACGTCCGTCAGCGGCTTGCCGGTGGCGCGGTCGAGCACGTAAATCTGCCCGGCCTTGGTGCCGATGACCACGGCCGGCACAGCCTTGTCGCTGCCTGGCGGGGTGAAGTCGATCAGGCTTGGCTGCATCGGCAGGTCGAAGTCCCAGAGGTCGTTGTGAACCGTCTGGTAGACCCACTTCTCGGCACCGGTGGAGGCGTCGAGTGCCAGCACCGAAGCGCCGTATTTGTGGTTGAGCTGGGTGCGCTCCACGCCGTAGATATCGGTGGAGGAGCTGCCCATCGGCAGGAAGACCGTGTTCATCAGTGGGTCGTAAGACATCGGCGCCCAGCTGTTCGGGGTGCTGCGCACGTAGGTGGCGTCGCCCGTCGGGGCCTGCTTGTCTTCAGGGTTGCCTGGGTCGAAGGCCCAGCGCATCTGGCCAGTGATCACGTCAAAGCCACGGATCACGCCACCGGGCATATCGGTCTGCACGTTGTCTGCCACGCGACCGCCGACTACGACGGTGGTACCGGCCATCAGCGGCGCCGAGGACAGTTGGTAGTAGCTGTCCGGCACATTGCCGAGGCCGGCCTTGAGGTCCACCTGACCGTGGGTGCCGAAGTCTTCGCAGAACTTGCCGGTGTCGGCGTCTACGGCGATCAGGCGTGCATCAATGGTGTTGGTCAGCAGGCGACGCTGGCACTGCGCACCGGCGGGCACGCTGGCGGCCAGGACCGGCGAGCTGTAGGGCTGGGCCGGCTGGGCAATCGGCGCGCTGGCGTCGAAATACGCCATGCCCCGGCAACGCTGCCACACTGCCGATTTGGCGTTGACTTCGTTTTTCCACAGTTCTTTGCCGGTGTCGGCATCCAGCGCGATCAGGTTGTTGTGCGGGGTGCAGATAAACACTTTGTTGCCGATCTGCAGGGGCGTCAGTTGGTCTTCGGCTCCGTTACCGTCGCTGATGGCCACGTCGCCGGTGTGGTAGGTCCAGGCGACCTTGAGCTTGTCGATGTTGTCGCGGTTGATCTGGTCCAGCGCGGCGAAACGGCTGCCACCTTCGGTATTACCGTAGTGGGCCCAATCTTTCTGCGCATCGGCCGCAGCCACCGGGGTGACGCCCGGGCCTGCACCGGTGGGCGCAACGCTGGGGTGCGCGACAAACATATTGCCCGCTGCCACCGCCACGCCCAGCGCCAATACGGCGGCGACGCCATAGGCACCCCGCGCCGGTTTGCCAGCCAGCAACGGATACACCAGTGCGACCACCACGCCAATCACCGCAAACATGAACAGTCGCGAGAACAGCGGCCAGTATTCCAGGCCCACGTCGGCCACCGCCCACACGGCGGTAGCCACTAGAAACGCGGCGAACAACCAGGCGCCGGCAGGCTTGCAGCGGGCAATCAACAGCCCGGAGATGGCCATGACCACGCCGCCCAGCAGGAAGTACCAGGAACCTCCCAGGCTGACCAGTTTGGCGCCGCCGACGGCAAGCGCAAGGCCGAGCAGGGCGATGACGACGCCCAGGCCCAGGAGTAAGAATCTAGAGACGCCAGCGGCGCGCGATGCTCGTTTCATGTCGAATGGACTCGAGTGAGAGAGGGCAAAGACGCGATTTTAGCAAGATAAGTAACCGGTTAGTACATTTGAGTCCTGCAATAGACTGTTGCAGGTACTGCGATGATGGGCAGGGCCGCCTCTGAGTCGGCCTAGATGGACCCTGCGACGCGTACCCTTTGGCGAGGGAGCTTGCTCCCGCTGGGGCGCGAAGCGGCCCCGCTCTTAATTTAAAAGACTGGGACTGCTACGCAGTCCAGCGGGAGCAAGCTCCCTCGCCACGGTACAGCGCTGCCTTTATTGGGCGGGCATCAGAACTTGAAGCGCCCCACCAGCCCATTGAGCTGGCCGGAAATATCAGTCAGCCGCCCTGAACCGGTCTGCGCCGAATGCGCAAAGCCTTCCACCAACTGCGCGTCGGCGTGGATCTGCGCGATATGCCGGTTGATCTCTTCGGCCACCTGATGCTGCTCTTCGGCGGCGGTGGCGATCTGAGTGTTCTGGTCGCGAATCGAATCCACCGAGCCGCGGATCTTGTCAAAGCTGTCACGGGCCTGCTGGATGCGCTCCACGCTGGTGTTGGACACCAGCAAGCTGCCTTGCATCTGCTGGGTGACTTCCTGGGTGCGGCGGGCAAGGTTGCCCAGTAGGCTGTCGATTTCGCCGGTGGAGTCGGCGGTGCGACGCGCCAGTGCACGCACTTCATCGGCGACCACCGCAAAGCCGCGGCCCTGGTCGCCAGCGCGGGCGGCTTCGATCGCGGCGTTGAGCGCCAGCAGGTTGGTCTGTTCGGCAATCGAGCGGATGGTGTCGAGGATGGTGTTGATGTTCTGGCTGTCTTGCTCGAGCAACTGCATGGTCTGTGTGGATTTTTGCAGGTCTTCGCTGAGCTTGAGCACGCTGCCGGTGGCTTCGCCGATGTGCTGCTGGCCGGTGTGCACGTCGCGATAGCCCTCATCGGCACTCGTGGCGGCGGCGCTGCATGAGCGCGCGACTTCGTTGGCGGTGGCGACCATCTCGTTGAACGCGGTGCTCACCAGTTCCACGGCTTCGCGCTGGCGGCCGGCGGCCTGGTTCATATTGTTGGCCACGGCGCTGGTGTCGGCGGCGGCGGTTTGCAGGTCTGAGGAGGCGTTGCCGATGCGCTGCACCAGTTGCGCGATCATGCTCAGGAACTGGTTGAACCAGCCGGCCAGGCTGGCGGTTTCGTCCTTGCCTTGCACTTTGAGCTGGCGCGTGAGGTCGCCTTCACCTTCGGCGATTTCCTGCAGGCCGTCGGCCACACCGCGAATCGGACGTACGATCACACGGGCGAAACTGGCACCGACGATTGCGAACACCACGGCCAGTACGGCGGCGATCGCAGCGATCAACCACGTCAGGCGGGTGGCGCCGGCCATCACTTCGTCACGCTTGATCAGGCCGATAAAGCGCCAGCCCAAGTCTTTGGAACTGACCACGTTAGCCATGTAGGCCACGCCATCGATGCTCACCTCGGTCACGCCATCGCCGTGCTTGGCCAGTTCGGCGTAGTTCGCGCCCAGGCCCGCCAGGGGCTTGAAGTTGTGCGTGGCATCGCTGGGGTCCACCAGCACGTTGCCGTCGGCTTCCACCAGCATCAGGTAGCCGCTGTCGCCCAGCTTGATGGTGCGCACCAGCTCAGTGAGTTGCTTGAGCGACACGTCAAGGCCAACCACCCCAAGGACGTTACCCGTGGCATCCGCGACGGTGCGCACGGTGCCGATCAGCACCACATCGTCCGGGGCCCAGTAGTAGGCGCCTGTGCGCACGGTCTTGCCTGGCGCTGCAATGGCGGCCTGGTACCAGGGGCGGGTGCGCGGGTCGTATTGCGTCAGCTTGGCGTCGTCCGGCCAACTGGCGTAGCCGCCATCGCTCAGTCCCAGGGACAGGTAGGCGGTACTGGGGTGGCTTTTGGCGAACTGATCAAAAATCGCCAGCAGTTCGGTGTTGGTCGGCGTCAGCGGAATTTGCGCTGCATCGGCGCCGGCGTAGTTCTTCAGGTTCTTGGCCGCGATCACACGCGGGTCTTTGGCGACGAAGTCGACATTCTGGCTGATGCCGTCGAAAAACTGCTGCATGCCATTGTCGATCTGGCGGATCTCGCGGCCGCTGCTGTCGAGGAAGTTGGCCAGCGCACCCTCGCGCAGGTTCAGCACCACGATAATGGCGACCAGGATGACCGGCACGCACGCGATGGCCGCAAACGCCCATGTCAGCTTCTGCTTGATATTCATGACTTCACCCGCGGGTATTTATAGTTTTGGCAAGGGGAGAAAAATGGCTACTGCGTGTCGCAGGCGTTTTTGTGAGAGGCGAGGCCATGCGTACCCTCGGTATATCGGCCGAGGGAGTTGGCACTTGAGGAGGGGGAATCAGGCGATCGGGTCACCGACCAGGGCATCGCGGCGCATCGACTGCAGGTTCTTCTCGATGGTTTCGCAGATGCTTTCCATCTGGATCTGGTGTTCGCTGGAATTGAACGGGCTTTGCAGGTCGGTGCCGATGCGTTCGATGGCCAGCAGCATGAAGCCCACGACCGTGGAGGCCAACGGCGTGAACCAACCGAGCGATTCCACCAGGCCCACCGGCACGATCAGGCAGAATAACGAAATGAATAGCCGCGGGAAGTACACGTAAGGGTAGGGCAGTGGCGTGTTGGCAATCCGCTCCATGCCGCCCTGGGCGTTGGAGAGGTCCACCAGGGTCGACTCCAACCGCGCCAGGCGGATGCTGTCCAGGCGCCCGGCCTGGTATTCGCGCGCCAGCAACGAGGCCGAGCCGGTGAGGATGTCATTGGCGAAGTTATTGGTGGCGCCGTTGCGCGCAAATTCTTCGGCGGGGATAAAGGCTCGCACTTCCTCCGGGCACGGCTGGCCCTTGAGGTGCGCAGCCAGGCAATTGACGTAAGCCACGTGACGGCGCAACAGCGTCGACTTCACCGGGTTCACCTCACCAGGGGCGTCATCGAGCAGGGTCAACACTTGCCGAGCAAAACTGCGCGAGTTGTTGACCATCGCACCCCACAGCGTGCGTGCTTCCCACCAGCGGTTGTAGGCGCTGCTGTTGCGAAAACTGATCAGCACCACCAGTGCCGAGCCGAGCAAGGTCAGGGGCATCAGCGGCAAATTGATCTTGGCGGTGAGAAACAGCATGAAATCCACCGTCACCGCCACATCCCACAACAACAGCCAGAACAACGCCCAGCCCACATAGCCCATGGTCTTGATGATCAGGCGGTATTTCTTCAGAAGGGCAGCTTTCAAACGAGAACCTCGCGGCGGGCGGTTGGCAACAATCCCCTGTTACGACGCCGCCGAGGAAGGAAGGTTCGCAGTGTGCTGAATCGATTAGTCCTCTAACCGCCAGGCGGAGAGAATGTAACCAAAGGTTGCGCGTAAGTGTGTGCCATAGGGCATCTGACTGTGGAACAACTTTGGTACTGATGACGTCTTGTCCGGCAATCGCTGTACATTGCGTTCGAGGCAAAAAGCCATTAATGGCAGGATTTTTGAAGTGATTTGTTTTGGGGCCGGGCTGCAGGGATTTCGTAGCTGAGATCAGTGGCATCAAGTTGGATGATCAGGGCTCTTTCATGCGTGTCAGTTCGTTGAAGTTGGCTATGTGTAATACCGCGCAAGCGCTCGAACGTCATAAGGATTTTGAATCGTGCATGAGAGCGCATTACCACGTGCTGCTCGTGCCCTATTCGAGACGACCGTTTTTCTACAAGAGTGCCCTTAAATACAGCCGCTTGATGGTGTCGTTTGCATTATTGAGCCAATACTTTTCTACACCGCTGCCTTTGTTGGCAGAAGTTAAAGCCTTGTGCGTAACGCGCAAATATTGTTCGAAAAACAGCCTGGAATCGATTTTTTTGCTATTCCGGGCCTTGGGTTTCATGGAGGTTGCGCCGCACCCCGAAGACAGTCGCTTCAGGGTGTATGCACCTTCGGATGAAGCCTGCCGCGAAGCGCGGTTGATGCTCACCGCCCTCACGGAGTCTTTGGCGCTGCTCTATCCCGAAAGGGAAGTGTTCCGGCAGATGCGCGACTTGGATGACCGCGAGTTCCTTGCGCTCTATTTCAAGGGTTTTGCCATGATTCTCGCGGCCGAGTTGACGGTGGATGTCTTGCTGCCCGAATGTTACTGGCTGGTGAAGCGCGACGCCGGCCATCTGTTGATGCTGGCGATCTACAACGACGCCTTTGCCCCTG